>NZ_BAWW01000005.1 GCF_000875975.1 Parachlamydia acanthamoebae
TAAAGCCCAATCTTTTTTTGTCCAACCATCTGTGATGGAATCGCGAAAAAACGGTCTATTATTGTTGATACTCATATATTGTTGACACTCTAATATTTATAATGATCTTAGGGCAATGACCAAAAAGGTTGAAATCCTTAACGTGCTTTATAATCCGAATTCTGAGCTGACCCCAAGAAATCAACTCCAGCCCAATCAATTGTAATGGCTCGGCAAATGATTGAAGCGAGTAAAGAAGTCAAATCTCCTCGACCTCTCCACTTCATTCAAATGAGGGAAAGCCGAGGGAAAGCCGAGGGAAAGCCGAGGGAAAGGTAAATATTCTTTAGACTATAATTTAAGGTTTAAACATGTATGTTATCCAGAAGACATAAATTTACTAACAATTTCAAAGTCTTCTTAGTTTGGTCCTGTTTTTGCCTATGTAATCTAATAATCGACTCACAAGCTTCTCCAATTCGCTTGAATTGTGGTATGAGGAATTCTCCTGGTAGCCCTTGGACAAATGTCTTTCCACATAGAGCAACATGAAGAGTGCCATTAATTAACGAATCAAGGTGCAAAAATTTTTTTATATTTGACATCAAACTACAATCTGATTTTAAAATCGTCGCCATATCTTCTAAGCTACACTCTGCTTCAATGAAACTATTAATAATTTCTATTTGATTTTGTAATTCCTGCGATTGCTGCACGAAGAGTTCTCGATTAGGGTGAAATTCATGATCAACATTGAAGAACTCCAACCCGATGGCCGCATATCCTGCGCTAATTAACTCATTCATGTTCTTGCAAAACTCTTGCACCATCTTAGATTCAATAACGTCTAGGGTCTCATCGATTAATGGTTTAATAAGTATTGCCCAATTTTGTTGCATCATCCGATCATCTGTGCGTTGTTGTATGATACCCACAATATTTTCAAGAACATTAGGAGCCTTGCATCCTACTTGAATAAGTTGACCAATGATCCCAAACCATTCCTTTTGCCTTATCGGATCAATCTCCATACTTGCTTGTCGTGTGGCATCTTTCAGAGCATTATCAGACTTGCATCCTGCAGTAATTAACTGTTGAATGACCTCTAAATATTGTTTGCGGATAGTCAGATCTTTTACCTCCTCGATTAGTCTCACCAAAGGCTCAAGAGCATTATCAGACTTGCACCCTGCAGTAATTAACTGTTGAATGACCTCTAAATATTGTTTGCGGATAGTCAGATCTTTTACCTCCCCAATTAGTCTCACCAAAGACTCAAGAGCATTATCAGACTTACAGCCCTTACTGATGAGGAGGTTTATGATTGCTGCATATTCTGTCAACATAGAGGAGGACTTGCATTTAAGGATAATTTCCACTATGAATGGAAGCAGTATCTCCGCGGAGTCAACCACCTCTTTTTGACCTTCTGGTGAAGCTAATATTTTTCTTAGACTTCCTATAGCTCTACTTAAGATTATTTCCTGAATGGCTTCGACCGGTGATTCTAGAATATAACTCTGATGATCTATTCTAGGAGGCAATTTTAACTCTGCGAGAACGGCATTATCATTGAAAGGATCTCTCTCATCCGCGCCTACGATGCTTCCTGTGATTGTCAATTCTTCCTCTTGGTTATCCATATCGGGGATTGACGAGTCTGCATGTAACCGCCTCTGCAATGCTTGAGGGTCCATGATCCAGTGCTTGAAATGTGTCGCTTCATGGAGAAAACTGTAGACAAAAGGAGCTTCTACTATTTGTCGTTCGCCGTCTTCATTAATACTTGTATAAAATATTTTTTTGGCAAAATTTAATGAAATGCTTGAAGTGATGGGATTTAACATATTTCCACCAATAAGATCATCATTTTTGCCCTCTAAAATAGTTATGGATTTTCCTGATTCCAACAATTCTGGCAAAAGTGTACGTCCGATTTTTAACTCCGCAGCTGCACGGATAATTTCTTTCACTTTTTCTGAAAACCCCGGTTTGCCTTCAAACTCGTTCGTCCCCTTGGTTGCGTAATCGATGAATTTATCAGCAAGACGAGAACAATCTAAAGATTGAATTGTATTCATTTTATTTACCAAATAATTTTTATTTTAAATTTTACATAAAAATAATATAAAAGTCACGATTTATTTTATTATTGAAAAATTCCATATTATAATTATATTCGTGAACATCATCAAACACTTGAATAAAGGGCTGGCCGGGATTTTGAACGTATGCACCACATGCATCTTAAGAATTGGGTTAGACTCGGGTTCCAACAATCATTTGAATTGCCGGAGTAGTATTCCCTATATTCGTATTAATCAGCTTCTGCTGATCCTTTTAGCACCTTAATATGAGAATATCGCTTCATTAATTCAAGTGGCGGCTGGTGACATGAATGTTGGATCTACCCCTATCTGAGGGGAGGGACTGAAAAAATTACTTTGTTGGCGGGTTCATGTATTTTTTCTTTTGACACAAAGTTTTAACAAAAATAACAACTTTTTGTCTTAGCACAAGTTTCCGAACCAATGATTGTCATACCCAGCTTCTAATATTTGATAGGAATATAACACCCACAAACCGTCTACCTAGTTAAAATTGAAGAAAGAGAAAAACTAGAAAATGAAACAAGAAAATTTCAAGGTCAATTATTTAAGACATTACGTAAAATATTTAAAATGAAAAATGAAAGTTTTATAAACTTTTTTAAAGCAAAGCATCCGAGTTTAAAAATGAAGTTTTCTCCTAGAATGATTCAAAGAATTTCTGGAGTTTTTGGCATTAACAAAACTCTTTTCTATTCCTCTCATTTTGCCGAAATTTAAGAATGAGCAGTTAATTAGGAATACATCAGAAAAAATAACGGATGAGCATAAACTCTATCCACTAGAGAAAGCCATTAGAGTAGTTGGCGCGACACACCCTAGAAATTACATAAACTTTAAAATTCTCCCTCCAAAACTTGAATGAGTTAGTTTTCCTGTCTTCTGCAGAATTTTTCGCTGTGCTGTCCATGCCCACCATGAAGTAGGTTCTCCAGTTTTAGCCTCGTGTATAATGGCGGCAAATACATCCCACATACAGGGGTCATGACGCTTTCCTGTTAATTTCTCTAACTGTTCAAATAAGTGTGTAGCATCCATGTACTAGCTCATCTACTGAATGAATACCTAGAATATCTAGGTCCCTTAGCGTTGCTTTTCCAACATTTTTTAAATCTGATAGATTCTTTTTGACTGACATCCTCTACCCATTTATTGCACTGCAAAGTTCGACTAAAAAGCCATTATTGTCTCGAACATACGAGACTATTTGGCCCCACGGTTTTTGAACAGGTTTAGCAACTTCTACAGCTCCGAAATTTACTGCATGTTTGAATTTTTCCTCTACGCTCTCAACTACAAACGCAATTTCGGCACCAGCAGCTTGTTCTTTTTGTCGATTTGGTCGGAATTGAAGAGAAGCCATTGCAAAATTTTCATTAGCAAATGCCAGAGTTGTTTGGCCTGTTTCCATTTCTGCGTATTGATTACTCTCATGCATAAATCGAAGTTTGAGTCCAAATGCTTTTTCATAGAAAGAAATAGTCGCAGATACGTCTAAGACGTAGATGATAATGTAGCCTAGATGCATGTTATACTCCATGATATACGTAAATATTGTAGGCAATTGTCTCATAAAGAATCCAAAAAATCCATTAAGTTCTTGTCGTCACGCCAATGCTTTTTTATCTTTTTGCTCGATACCTCACAGCATGCTAAAGCTTTAGCCTTCATCTCAAGGTCAACTTCAACGTAAATATTCGTTGTGTTGATAGAAACATGTCCGAGCCAAGCCCGAATAGTATTGATATCTACACCAGCGTGAAGAAGATGAGTTGCAGTAGTATGTCGAATTGTATGAGGACTGATACGTTTCTTTTCTAAAGAAGGGACAATAAGCGCTGTCTTAACGTGCCTCTTGACTAATGTGTGAATACCAAATCGGGTGATTGGCTCTTTACGACGGTTAAGAAATACATGTTCATTCGGTCCTCTTCCATCCATAAGAGAGGTTAGTTCATTAACTGTATCATGCCAAAGAGGACAGCGGCGTAATTTATCACCCTTTCCTCTAATAAAGACGATGGAAAAGTTCTTTTTTGCATTGTAAGCGATATCAAGATCCTTAATTTTCAATTGAGCAGCTTCATCTGCACGAGTACCGGTATTGAACAAAAATAATAAAAGGGCATAATCACGCTTTCCTTGATCTGTCGACGCCATTCAACATGTTCTGGGCTATTAAGACCGACAAATTCAGCAAAAGCATGAATCGCGGCTAAAACGTTGATTTCTCGTAAACCAGCTGGCGAGCTGGCGGATAAGAATATTCCGAGAAGCGTCAATTCCTTCAATAACTCCAATATCAGGCACTATCGTAAAAATGACCCCATGATTTCTAAACCTCGGATTTGAACCAATGCTTATACAATTATTTCTCCCATGGGAAAGGCGTCGTAGTTGGCGGAGGGACTTTTTCTTCATTTAACTTTCCACTTACCACATCTAAAAGCGTTCCTACAATTTGGCTAGTTGAATTCGTTTGATTTCTCGCAATTAAGGCACTTATTTTCCCCGCAGCTTGTGTAATGTTCACATTTGCTTTATCAAGTGTGCCCGTTATAGGAATTTGCATAACATAATCTGCTGATAAATCCTCAATTCCGAAGGCATGATTAATCGCTGGTTTTGTAATCCCAACCACAAGGTCAACTTTATCTTTCGGAATGGAGACATTTCCCCATAAAGCAAGAGGATAGTGCTCTGCAAAAAGCATATCCATCCGCTGCAGTTTCAAATTACCATCCTGCATGCTAAAATAAAGAGGTGTAAACCAAGCTGTAATTTCCGGGTTGTTATTTCCTTTAAGAAACGTTAGAAGTGTGCGAATGATGCCATTGTTAATGAAGGTCATCTTTCCTAGCACAAGTGTACCTTTTGCAATTTGGACAGATTTGATATCAAAAGGACTTAAAGTAAGAGAAAAACCTTTTGCATCGAGAATAATTTGGAGCATTTCATCCGATTTAATGACCTGACTAAAGGGGGGAAGAATATCCTCCAAGATTTCATTTCCAAATTCAGGAGTGGCTTTTACTTGGACAGTTAAAGGATTTGAAAGAGTTAAGTGTCCATTTTCCAACTGACCATCAAGAGATAGCTTTCCGTTTTCACCTGAAATTGAAACATTCAAAGGACCCTGTAGATTCTCAAGTTTAGCTGATATATTGGCGGAGACCTCTGCTCCTATAAGAGCCTCTATTTTTTTTGAAAGTTGCTCAGATGCCACTAATTTTGTAAAAAGAGGTAAAGAGAACTTCTGCATCTTGACATCTAGATCAAGATTTGCAGCATTTAGATTAATTTTTTCATCTTGAAAAATCCCTTTAGCAGAACCCTTTGCAATAAGAGCTGTTTGTTGACTATCTTCAGCTACGTTCAAAGAAAATTTAATTTCACTTAAAAGATTATCAGACGATGTGTCAAAATTTAAGGTCGAAAAATTCATCTGCTTTTTTGACGAAAGATTGACAATTTGGATTGGAGTTGTAAAAAAATTAAGATCAAAATGACTGTTGCTCAATTTAGTCTGCCAGTTTTCTCCATTTAAAAGAGAAAAAGCGCTTTTATTCAGCTTAAATTGAATTGTACATGGTTGCAAAAGGGCATATTTTTGTGTGCTTTGAGGGAGCAAAAGCTTCTGTAATTGATCAAAATCATTTGGGTTTAGAACGAAATTGCCTTTTAAGGGCGCAAGAATTTTAACCTGATCGTCTAATACTAAGGTTCCCTCACCTTGCCAATCACTTCCTTGAGCATGGAATTGCAAGTTTCCTTTTCGTTTTGCCACATCATCTACAGTCAAAGAAAAATCAGAATTGAGTGTTGGACCTAAAACCACAGGTAATGCGGGGTGAAGATCCCACAAGTTAAGATACACTAGTGGAAAATTGTAAGCGGTTCCTTTCGCCGTAAATTGTTTTTTCTTATGGATGTCAGAACTCCAAGTTCCATCCAACTTAAGTATAGGGGAGTCTTTCTCCGCTGATTGAAACCCTTCAAAATGATAGGGAATGAGCAGTGTGAGGCTTTTTTCATAATAAGCTTCACCTGCACAGGTAAAGTATAATTTGGGTAGAAGGTTTCCTTGTCGCGAGGGTTGCATCAGGCCCTCTAGATGATAGGGTGTGGTCTCTTTCTCAAAATTGTGTGAAAGACTAAGCTTAACATCCTCAAACTGGAATGTGTTTTCACTTGCGCTTTTTAAACTGGGTAATTGAACTTTTGCTTCCATTTCAGCCTTGTGCGGTTCAGCAAAAGAAAGATTCAAGCGGTTGATCGTGAGCTGAATTTTATCGGACAGATTAAAAGTAAACCGATCTTCGAATAAAAATTGATTCAATTCTTGCGTCGATTGCAAAGTGATTAAAGCCGGGGCAGATAAAATAAAGTTAGAATCTTGTACAACTCCGTCTATTTTACCTCCAGCTTGTTTAGATTGAAAAAGAGCCTGAATTTCTGATGTTTCACCAACACTTTTTTGCTTAATCGCAAGATCAACTGTTTGACCGATGATTTTCTGGAGTTCCATTTCTGGTTTGATCAATAATTCTAAAAGCCCAACGGGAAGGTTTTTGATATCTGCTGAAATATGCAATTCGGGAGATAAATTTGCATTGAATTGAAATTGTCCTATCGAATGTTTTCCTGTCTTAATGGAGCCTGTGGCATAAGCCTCTCGATTTCTTGTCGATAAGCTGGCATTTACGTTCTCTAAAATGGTGGTCGCAATGGGTTTAAGGTTCTCAGAAGTTGGACTTCGCAGATCAAAAATCTCATGAAAATTCGTTTCATGAGGGTTAAGCCACTCGATTTTAGCATTCAAATTGCTAACACCGAAATCTAGCTGCCTTTGCCATAACAGTTTTATGGGAGAGGTTGGAAGAGAGATGTAATCAATGGATAAAACTTTTTCACCTTGTGCATCATAAAGTTTTAGTCCAGAGATTTCCTGTGAACCCAACCAGCCGAATTGCATTCGATCTATCGATAAATGACCTTGAATTCTCTTATTAAAATCTTCTAAAAAATTGTTCTTAGCCCATTCTGTCGATACAATAGAGGGGAGAGAAATCATAAAAATGGCACTAAACGCTATTAGGAGGCATAAACCCCAAAGGAGTATCCGAGAGAATTTTTTCATAAAGATCCTTTTATTCGCGGGTAAGTTTTACTCGACAAGATGTTGGTTGAAGTATCTGAAAAAGAAGTGGCTTTTTCAAGATAATTCAGACGGAAAGATTTAAAATTGTATTGGCAAAAGGGGAATGGTTAGATTTGCATGTGCTTCATCTAGCTTTTTTAGATTATCACGTATCTCATCCAAATATAAGCTTGGACGTATAGCAATTTGTTCAATAGAGCCCTTTTCAATTGCTTGCAAAACGCGTTGATAGGTTAGTTCGCGCAAAGGTAAAGCTGGTTGAAAACCTTGATAACAGCTATCTGATTGAATTTTTAAAAGGATTCCGCCTTCGGTTAAAGAATCGGTGAGATCAAGCGTGTTTTCTAAAGGGATTCCTAGCTCACGCGTCAAAGTTAAAATGGAGAGAGGGGAACGTCCTTCAATCAAGGATTCCATGCACTTTTTTACAATTAGCAAAGCCGCGGAATTTTTAGAGACCATTTCAGGTTTATCAGACGCAAAACTATATTGAAGCGCATCACTTTCAGCATTAAAGGCGAGTTCAGCTCCCATTAAAACAATCAACCAGCTAATTTGCAGCCAAATAAAAAACAACGGAATCGCGGCCAAGCTACCATAAACTGCACCATAACTTGAAAGATAGATTTGAATGTGAATATATATCCACTGCACTATTTGATAAAAAGTGCCAGCAATAATTCCTGCAAAAACCCCATAACGCAGTTGGACCTGTGTATTAGGAATAAGCAAATAAATAGCGCTAAATAAGATCCAGCTCACTACTAAAGAGAAAAAGTTAACAATGACAACCATTACAGGGTGAATGACTGCTGTGCCAATAGCGGCTTGAGTGGCGATGCGGATTTGCGCCGCTAAAAAAACAATCGCACTACTCCCAATTGCTAATAATAAAGGACTTAAAATAATAAGAGTGAGGTAATGTGTGATTTTTTTGCCAATGGAACGGGCTATTTTGATATGCCAGATGACATTTAACGATGTTTCAATACTTCCCAGCAAGCTGAAAACAGACCAAAAGAGAATCAAAACTCCAAATCCCGCAATCACACTGCTTTCGGCATGGTGAAGGGTATTATTGGCGAATTCTAAAATTTGGCGGGTAATCTCTTTATTTTCCTGAAATTTTTCCAAAATGGATGATTCAAGCGCATCTTGAAATCCAAATCCTTTAGCAATCCCAAAGGCTACAGCTAAAACAGGGACAATTGACAAAAGGGTGTAAAACGCTAGAGAAGCACTTTTCGCGTAACAATCATGCTCGATAAATCCCCACACAGCGGCTTTTGAAATGCGAACGATTTTTTTGAGAAGTTTTGATGGTTTCCACTGTGAGAATAACGACGACACATCCATAAGAATAATTCCTTGTATTGTCTTCATTATGCCTGTTTTTCTTACAAGTGTAAAGATACTCAAAAATAATTGACACCAATCGATTGAATTTCAATCATCCGCTTTACTGAACCAGCAAAACCGAATAAGGCTTTTTTTATGCATGTAACCTCTCTTAAAAATCTTTGCTTCAATCATTTAATTACATCACAAACCAAATCGGACCAAGCCATTATTCCCTATAAAAAAATTTCCGGCTCCTTACTCAATGATTTTTTTCATTACGTCGTAACCCAAAAAATTGAAACACAAAAAATAAATAAAATAGATAGGCTACTAAATTGCGACAAAAATTTATATGAAAATTTAATGTGTATAACATTAAGTGATCAAAGTATTGGTTTTGAGAAATTCCCTTCCAATATTGTGAAAGGTCTGTTCAATTATGTCATTAGATTGGATTTTACCTGTAAGGTAAAGGTGAAATTGCCAGAAAATAAAATCTTAAAAATCAAAATTTTTCCTTCCGAAACAGTTGAAATTCTAAAAAAAATAATAGGTATTAAAATTGACGTTTCTCCGCATCACTTTAAATTACTTTACAAAGGATATTGTCTTAAAAACTTGAATAAAGATTTATTTTCATACAATTTTGAAAAAGGGAAAAAAGTTTCGGTTAAATTAAAATATCGAAATATTCGAAGGTACGAAGATGTTAAAAATAAACTTAGTTTAATAAACAGAGCACAATTCGAACTAATCAGTTCGTTTTTTGCAGAAAAAATATTGTTCATTCAATCCTGTTTCTCTCAAAACGTGAGAAAAAATGGCATTATGCAGAGTGAAATCATTCATCATCTTATGCATTCAAAAAAACAAAAAATTCCTTCACGCATGGAATTTTTATGTTTCATTCAGGAGTACATCGAGCAGATGCTACGAGAATCTTTTTTTGCTCAGATAGAATGTTTTATGGAAAATGGTTTAAGCTTACCTATATTTTATGCTTCAGGAAAAATAACGCATTTTATCGAACAAATTGAAAATGATTTTCGAATCAAGCTCAATTTGGACTACTTCAAAATCAACCATGGCTTTCATCTAAAGGTGAATAAGAAGAACTGTAATGGAAATAACCTATGTTTTTCATTAAGAGAAGAAATTGGAATAATGGGTACGGCAAATCTAAAGATCAATCAATTTAAAGATATTAACTTATGGTTCTAACCAACGAAAGCTTAAAGTTTACTTTCTAAATAGCGCTTAAGATACAACGCATTATTGTGCTCTGTGTCTTTAGAGCTATAAAGAAGAGTAATTGTTTTGGCATGTAAATCTTTGATTTTCTGAATAGCTTTTGGATTGCCATTCAATTCTTGGGCGTATTTGTTTTGGAATTCATCCCACTTTGAAGGATCATGAGAAAACCATTTTCGAAGGTTGCTGCTGGGAGCTATTTCTTTTAACCAAAGGTCATAGACAAGATTGTCTTTTTGATGCCTCTTGGCCAAAGACGTTCCACTAAAATGCGCAATCCATCATCTTTAGAAACAGGATCGTAGACTCTTTTGAGTTTGATTTCCATATGCATCACTTTTGTATGCTGCAACTAGAGATTGCAGCATACATATAAAGTTTTATTTGGTCGCTTCAACTTTTTTCAGAACCTTTGAACGCATATCTTCATCGGGAATTAATTTGGCTATTTCTTTTGCTTGTTCTTTTTCACCATAGGCATAAAACAAGCTAATAGCTAACTCCCTTAGAATGAAAGATCTACTTTTGTGGTCATAGATTGTCTTTAGATTTTCAAGCATTTGCTTGCGTAGTTCATCAATTTTGCTTTTCTCTTTATTAGAAAGGTAATACTCCATGATATGAATAAAGGCAAAATTTCTTGAGATCGGGGAAGGAAGTTGCTTTGCTAGTTTCAGAGCTTGCTCTGGATCCTTGCTAGCAAGAGCGATTCTTATCCATACAAAAGGTTCCATTTCGGGAGTTGGTGTTAGCAACTTGGCAAATTTTTTAGCTTGATCGATCTCTTTTGCAGGTAGAAGATAGCCTTCAATTGTATCCGAAATTAAGATATTTCTTTCTTTTTCATCAGTTATTAGCTGGATTGCTTCAATTGCGGAGCCCCAGTCTTTTTCTGCAGCCAACTGTTTTGCTATTTCATGAATGCGACTGCTTTCCTGATTCTTGCCTTTTTTTGACTTAAGTTCTTTTAGTTCATCTTTTAAGCGTTGACTTGAAGCGCCTTTTTGTTCGACTTTTGTGCTCATACTAAATCCTTTTGATAGTGATTGATAAACTCAGATCTGAGTTAGTCTTATTAGATCAGAGCGACGAGAGGAGTTAAGTCTTTTTATGCTTTAGACCTAATTCAAGACTAAACATAGTTAAATTCAACCTAAAACAAGAACTTAATAGCGTCAATAAAATTTTAAATAAAAAACATTAATGCCTTTACCTTTGATAAGTTGCGTAGTAATTTGAAGGATGATCTTATTCCATTTTTATGAAAGCCACGCCTTGCCAGAAAAATGTGAGGAGTTATTACAAGTTTTTTGCTTGGCTCTATCCTATTGGTCGGAAACTTTATCCATCGGGCTTTTGTACTTGCAGGAAGTGGGACAAGCTATGATTAATGCAGTTAGCAAGGGCTATCCTAAAACTCTAGAAGTGAAGGATGTTGTTAAGTTGGCAAAGCTTAATTAATGTATGCACGAAGGTCACTTTTTTATCATTTTTTTATAATAAATTTATTATTTACAGTAACTTTTAATTTGTTGTAAAATGTTTAATTAAAATTATGCAGGTGAAGTCGTATTATGAAAATATTAGCGTTAATTGACAAAAGGGAAAGCGTTAATTCGAAATTGCATCTACAAATCCAGCAAGGTCGATTTTATCATGCATACCGCATTAATCTTGTAAAAAGTGATACGAAATTAGCCGTTGTTTCAATAAATATTTTTGAAAGATCTCTTGCTATTCTGCTAAAAGCCGTCTGCATTGATTACAAAAAATTTGTTGTTAACAGAGCGATCAAAAAGATGGGAGACTATCAAGAAACTTTCAAAGATCAAAACGTAAATCCTGGCTTAAATTTTCAAGCGGATCATCAACCACCAACTCTTCAACCATTGCAACCTAAATTGCAGCGCCAGACTAGCAATTCCCGTCCAGTTTCTCATATTCAACCAGAAACGATTATAAGCAGACCAATATATTCTTCTTTTTCTATCTACCGACAAGAGCGAGAGGAACAAGGGGAACCTGTTGACCTTTTAATTGGTAGAGGAACTCTGATTAATGCCTGCACTCCTAAATTAAATGGCCGACGTTATGTGCTAGAGGCTGGTATGAACAAGTCCTACCATCCCTTTACTGTTGATGCCGATTCTGATGTTCTTCCTGATTTCAAAGCTTCGATAACTAATCTAGAACAGATGGCTTATTTTCCTGATGAAAGTGTAGATGATATCTATTTAGAGCGGATTTACCCGGCTTCCACTTTAAGAAATGCCGGGATTTTCTTTAATGCAGCACGAATCCTAAAAAAGGCTGGCACGCTTGTGGTCGATTTTAATGATGGCTACCATACTGATATGGAACGAAAAAAACAAATAGAGGCTATGCGTTCTGTTTTTGATGAGTTTCGCATTCCTTTTACAATTAATGTGGCTATGCGTAATAGCGATTCAAGAAGCGATCTGGATTTTCCGAAATTTGTGTGCATTAAATACGATGATTTTGATCCGACATACTTGTTGGAAAAAAGCCGACTATTTAGACTTCGACTATTTGAGGCAACATTGAGGTTAGAGCAACTTTTTCGAGATAACAGAGTTGACTTTCATTGATAGATTTAATGTAAATAGTTGTAACAGAACAGTTAATAGGTCTCATCTCGCCCGGATGTGTCAAGTTCAAACATAATGTAATCGGAATCGGAAGAGGGGGGCTTTAAACTTAGTTTATTTGTGTTTTCCATATAACGTCTGATAATGCATGTTATGTTGTGTTAAGGGACTTTTTAAAGCCTTTTATCTGATCACAGATCATTTAATTTATTAAACTTCAGCAAAATGTGAAGGATAAAAAAGAGCTTCACTCACCCCGAAAATCTCTGAAACTTGTCGAATAGTTTCACGACTCATAGTTTTTATCCCGTTTTCGAGATTACTTAAAGTTCCATCACTCATCGGATAGCCAGGATTTTTTTTCTTATAAAGAGACTGAAAAATTTTTTGTGTCATCCCATGTGATGTCCGAAGCTCCATCATGAGTTGGCCTTGAAATTTTTCTGTTTCTTTCTGAAGTTTGACAATTTCTCTTTTAGCTACATTTAACGCATCATCTATTAGTTTTGCATGATGGCGGTTAATTTTCTGATCTATGGAAAGCGTTTTTTTATATTTATTCGCAATTGTCGCATCGATTTGGCTATTAATTTGATCTTCTGTATTTCCACTTAATTTGGCTATCAAATTTTTATCAATTTGCGATTGAGCTTGTTCAAATAAACGCTTTAAAAAGAGTATCTTATAGCTCTTCCTAGAAGGTAACTGAGCGCTAATTTTTTTTTGGAGATCCTCATACTTGCTTGTAGGATTAATTGCGGCTTGATGTATCTGATTTGAAAGTTGATTTATAGCGCTGGCTATGCCTTCCAATGAACTGTGGGCCCTTTGATTCACTTTCAATTCACGAACTTTACGGTTTGTTTGGAAACTTGAAATATTTAATAACTTGCAAAAAAAAGTGCGCATTGAATTATTGAGTTGCTCAAAAATCATATAGTAGAAGAAAGATTTAAGATTGTTTAATTTTAAATTTTTTTTAATGCTATTAAAGGTGTTTTCTAGCACAACCTTAATCACACTTTGAACTTCTTGATCTATTCGAATGATTTTATAGCGGAGCTTATAAATTGCAGGCCTTAAGCAGGCCATTTTTTGGCTAGAAAGCTCAATCCTTTGATTTTCAAGAAGCTCTCGCCCTTGTAAGCGATAAATAAGTGGAAAAACAGTTTGAATGAGACCATCAATTTTTTTGAGATTTTCAGTTAGAATGGATTGAGTCACTGCTATTCGCTTGAAGTGCGTAACTTTATCATTCAATTCGCTTTGTTTTATGCCAGTTGCTTCCTCTACAACAATTAAATCTTTCCCTGTAAAACGATTTAAAACAGCATTGTAATATAAATCATAAAAATGGTTTGGGATGCGAGATTCATTGTAACTTTTATGGCGCTCATGACGAATAATGACAGGAATTTCCTCAATCTTTTTTTTAATGAGCAGAGCGGTTTGATTTCTATCTACCGCATGATTGTCCTTTATTTGAACAATCATTTGCGAAGCTTCTTCAAATAAAGGATCCTTCATATTCAAATTTAACCAAAGATCGATATTTTCAGGCTGATTGACAAAAGGAATTAAAGAGGCAGCTTTCTTTCGGTAAAAATGCAAAACATCTATAATTTCGAGTATTCTTTCTCGTTTTGCAACATCAATTTCTCCTTTAGCTGATTGAATTTCACGAGTTAGGGCTTTGTCTATTTCTTCAATCAAATGATTGACAAAATGCGTTACAACTTCTTCAGGGGTAATTTTCCCTACAGAAGTCAAATTCAACAAAGCAATTGCCTTTTGTCTTAGCAAACTATCCTTTGTTTTTTCCTCAATAGATCGATCTGCGTCGTTGATTGCTTTAATAACATCTAAAGTTGCATTACTTTCGTCATAATATCCAGAACGGTAAAGATAAACGATTTCGGTGTCTCCTTGCTTTGCAAATAGACAAGGAAGAGTAGCTGAGTGAGCAGCTTGAAATTTGACTCCATGCAAGGATTTCGCAGTATATCCTTGATGGATCGTATGGCCTTCACGAAAAACATTTTTTGTTAAAAAACAAACAATCGCCTGAAAAAAAATACTCATGACTTTTTTTTCAATATGTTGTTCCAAGATGAAGATCGATCTTTCTACCCGAAATTGTCGATCGGCTAGCTGCCTTTTTTGATGAGGGGTATTAAAATCTGAAAATGTGAAATTTCTAAGAGAAGAAGTGGTATTTTCTTTCTCATCATCTAGAATAACGCGATCTTTTTTTAAAGCATCTTTTGCTAAAAAATAAGGATCAACACCTATTTGTGGATGTGAAATATTCAGACCCATTTTATCTCCCCGGATTTTTTTAGCCTAAAAATAACTTTTTTTTTATTTAACTAAAATAGAAATCCATTTAGACAAATGAGAAGTTTTTAGAGTAAATTAGCATTCTGATTTTCGAAACTGAAAATATTAAAAAAATTAGATGTAATGATAGAAGCGAAGAGATTCTTTCTCATTCTTTCCGGATTTCATCGCTTTATAACTCTTCCAATATCTATAGGCCTTTTTTAAAGAGTTCAAGTATGCGTATATTTTGCAGTTTTCTTCTCTCTACAATCAGCATATTTATTCCTTTATCTGCCCTTAGGATTCCTATTGAAATAGAGGTCGCGCTTACAAGTGAACAGCGTGCATGGGGACTCATGCAACGTGATTACTTGCCTGAAAACCGAGGAATGATTTTTTATTTTCCAAAAAGTCTTTGGATGTTTAATACATTGATCGATCTTTCAGCTGCTTTTTTAGATGATCAAGGAATCATTCTTGAAATAGTAGAGCTAAAGTCTTATCCCGAAATGATGGATCCCAACAGACCTGTAAAAAGATTAAGTGATATGAAGAAATATCCTCCTAATGACAAGATCTATGCCTTTTTCTTACAAAAAAGTAAGAGCTTTCCCCCTGGGACGCTATATGTGATAGAAATGAACAAAGGTTGGTTTGCAAAGCATGGAGTTAAACCTGGTGATAGAATCGTTTGGAATTTAAATTCTTCACACGCCTATGTAGAGTTGTTTAAAAAAGGAAAATGAGATTGCTTAAAGTAATTCAACTATTGGGATTCTAACCTTGCTAGATAAGTAATTCTTTGTTAAAATTTTCCTTTTTAACAAATAAAATGGATGATCATTTTTTCAAAAAATCTTACACTAGAAAATATTCAATTAGATTTCGAAGGAAAAAATAGATTATCTATATGTCGAAATTAAAAATATTTACCTCTTAGCAAAAGCAAAAGAAATGGCCAATTCTCTCACTTTGAAAGCATTAGATTTTTTACTTCTCTCCAAAGAAAAAGGGTCGTTTTCCGAATGGTTTTTTAATCAAGATAACCTAAATGAGCACATTCAGAGTTTTTCATCTCTAGAGTTACCCTCTTTGGATGAAATAAAGGGTTATATCGACTTTTTTGAGACTAGTGACTTTCAAATAGATTTGACAAAAGATGAAATCAGCGAAATCGTTTGGAGCCATTACTTTTTTGCATCTCTTCATTGTAATACACACCATATTCAGATTTTTAATTTTTCTCAAACAGCGCTGCTTTTGATTCACTGTTGTTATAAAAATAATTATTTCAAGCAATACAAGCCTGAAGCTCTTTTAAAAGTTGTGCAAACTCTGCTTTCTGATCTCAGTATTAGAGAAATTGAAAGAAAATATTGTTCAACTCTCCAAGATATGATTCTGGCTAAACTTGTTTTTCACATTGATGCGCTGAATAATACTCAAGCAAGAATGGAATATAAAATTTTGCGCAAATTGCAAAATTTAGCAAAAGCTTCAAGTCTGTCTCCTAAAAAAGAGGCCAGCTTTTTGCGTCATGTAGCCAACTTAAATGCGCTCTTTCAAGATGAAGCCATACGGAAGCATTCTGAAAGATTAAACAGTCTTGGTAGTTGGGAAAATTATAAAAGTTTAACTGGCGAGGAGAAAGCCGTTGTTCGTTTACGTGAACTTTCAGAAATATTATCGCTCAAATGGGATCGTGGAAAAGATTTTGATGACCTAGTCTCTACTGATGGTGAAGATTTTTCTTTTGCTCACGGAGAAGCTGTCAGGATAGAAAACACTTACACATTATTAAAAGCTAAAGAAATGGGGTTGTCGCTTTCAATTGGAGATAATGTCAAAGGCCAAAAAAACAGTATGGCCTTTATTTAAGCTTCAAGGATATCCTTGGCAAACGATATTTGCCAACTTCCAATACGTCATTTCTGAAGTGGAAAATAAAGGATAATTGCAAGATCACAACTATTTTGGATTTTATCTTATTCCTTAATGTTATATAATATTCTTCAAAAAATAGGAAAAGGATAATTGATGAATGCTCTAGCTATTTCATTTGCCGCAGCTGCATTTGCGGCATTATCAAATTTATTTTTCCGAAAAAACACTTTGCATTCTCCTTATGCAAGTTCTAGTGGATTTTTAGTTTTATTTTATTTCATTTCTTTTGTTACTTCGATTGTTATCAATCCTTCAGTTTTACTTAGCGATATAAATTTTATTGTTGTCTTTATTGGTGGCTGCGTAGGAATGTTAAATATCGCATTAATGCATGTAACATCACGCGCATTAAAACATGGGCCTGCCGGTTTAACGTTTGCATTCCAAAATACTAGCGCTGTTTTTCCAGGGCTTTTACTTTTTTTGATGTTTGATCCCGTCTATGGATTTTCTTGTACTCCTCTGCAGCTTATCGGAATGTTTTTTGTGATCTGTGGTCTTTTCCTCGGAGCAAAAAAAGAATCCTCAGATTCCTCTAAAACTTCTCCTAAATGGTTTGTTTATGCAATTGGCTGCTTTGCTATCCAAATGTGTGCTCTAACTTTAATTCAAGGACGCTGTGTGCTATTCGATTGTGATAAGATCGGAGGATTTCTTTCAGCTTTTGCTGTTAATGAAAATGATGACAAATGGTTTATGCCTGCACAATTTGGAGTGGCCTTTTTATTGCAATCTGTGTTTTTTTTAACGGAAAAAAGAAGATTGAGTAAACCAGAATTAACATATGGCTTTTTAAGCGGAATCGCTAATTTTTCTTCTACATGCCTTCTTCTTTTGGCAACAAAATTTGCACTTCCGTTTGAAAAAAGCATGCTTTTTCCATGTTTTTCTGTGGGCACGCTTCTTTTATGCAATACCTGGGCAAAAAAACTCTATAAAGAGGACTTTAATTTGGCTTCGAATGCCATGTGCAGCTTGGGCGTTTTTATAGGTGTTCTCGCTTAATCGGGATATCGCCTCCTTTTCAACATTACCCCCTCAGAATTTTCATTTTTTCTATCTGTTTCCTATAAAATAAATCCAACAATTATTTTTTAATATTTTATAAAAAAATACATTGCCAAATGTGATGGTGTGTTAAAATATACATAGTGACATCAATAAAAATAATTAATTATTTTCATTAGGTGACATAAATGCAAATAAACGAACCAAGTGGTGAAGACCACAAATGGATTTCGGCCTTCCCCTCTCAAAGAATTCTCTCCAATCAGATTGATCAATCAGATAAACAAGGAAGTCTCAAAATCCCCAAGCACTCCAAGGTAGCTCAAGTTAAAGTTGTTCTAGCCGATTCAGCATCCATTCGTCCTTTTTTAAAAACGATAGGATTCATGCTAGCTCACAAAGTGACCGTAGGCGAGACATCAAAAGCTTTTAAAGCCAAGGCAGTTCATTCGGTTTATGATATGGCGGAAATTTGGGCGAAACATTACTTTGGAAAAGATTTGATCGGGCATTCTCGTAATATCGGAGACCGCAAAGTTTTAGCAAAAAAAGAAGATTTTAAAGCGGCTAATGTGCTGCTTGATCAGTGCAAATCCCTCGTTCAGAATGAATCCATAAGAAATATTAAAATCGATCCCACTAAAAACCCTGAAGCATCCATTTCTGATGGAATTTGTGCAGGAATTCGCCTAGACATTGCAGAAAGGCTTTTAATTAAAAGGGAAAATTTAGCAGACATCATAGAAAGTAATCAAAAAGGAGCTACAGCGGAAGCTGCGGCAAATCAAGCGATTTACCAATTAGTCAGCGATGAAAACAAATTTTCTGCGGCAATTACCAACTTGTTCGATGATTTAAGGAATGCTTCTAAAAGTGGTATTGGAGATCCTCTTTTTCAGGTCGATTTTCAAGCGGTTGAATTTGCTTTACTCCAAGCAGATCAGGACTTGCGCTATTCAAATGAACCTTTTGAATATGTAGCAATCCATTCGCAAGATTTGCAAGAAGAAAATCCACAGACAAATCAGGAGTTTGCAAAATTAATCAGAGCTATTGTTGATGAAGCCATTCAACAGGCGCGCCGCAACGAAGATGAAGGAAAGTCCCAAACGGAGTGGGTGGACCGCCGAAATGGGCCCGATTCTCCTTGGACGATCCAAAAACCTTTGGAATTTCAGCAGGCTGTTTTAAATAAAATTAATGCGGACTATCAACAAAAACTGGAGGGAGCCCATCCTTTAGAAATAGCTGATTTAAACAAAAAAAGAGAAAAAGATATTGCTGAACTTAAGTGGGTTACTTCATTTTTGGAGTATAAGCAGGGCCTTTTAATTGAGTTAAAACAACAAAATACGACATCATCTTCTCCCATTCAAAAACTCACAAAATGGTGGAAATCTCTTCAAAATAAAGCCATTGAAATATTTGGCACCGCAAAACCACAAGCAATCCCTCAGTATTTTACGATATCAGACCCTTTCATAAGAAGAACCATGGAAATGGTCAATGCCGATCGTTCCGATGATGCCAAATACCATTTAGTGGCTCAAGCAAGGGGGCTAAAATTAAAATCTTTAAGAGACGTTTTGGGTCATCGCACGATGCATGCAACCGATGATTCGTATCTTCGGAATATCTCGAAATTAAAGGCTGGGACTTATTCAGTCAATTTTTTTACGGGTGATGGAGCCCATGCTCTTACTTATATAAAAATTAATGAACAAGAAGGATATCTTTTAGATCCTAATGGCTATCAAATTCGATGTAAAGACCCTGAACATACGATTCAGCAATTTCATAAGCTCTTAGCCCTTTATGAAGAGCCCGATACTCCAGGGATTTTTCAGATAAAAGGGCAACCAAATCATCAACTCGATTTTCAAGAATTTATCAATGCTTAAATATGTTAAAAATAGTGTTCTATTTTTTCGACCGTTGTATGATGCTGTAATCGCCCTTCCTTCGCCTTTTATTTGACATTCAAATTTAGCAGCAATTTCAATCCTTGGTAGAAATTTCGCCAAAATTCCTATATGAGGTTTAAATGAAGCACTTTTTAAGATAGGTTTTTTTATATTTTCATATTGATGAAAATACTTATCATAATTAGTACCTCATTTTGGGGTATATTCAGATAAGCTCTATTGTGAAATAAACAAAAAAGACATTGGAAGCTCCGTGAAAAATAAAAATTAAAATTGATTTTATTTAAAAAATTCAAGCTGTTATTCTACTTGCTTCTTTCGAGCTCAGATTCAATATTCAATTCCAGTTCTACCGTGAGAAATTCAAAATCCCTTGTTCTAGTCGTTTTTTTGAATTCATCCCATTTTTTTTGTGCAAACATCTGAATCTTTTGTATCTCTTCTGTTGGATTAGAATAGAGATTATTTTGTCTATGTGCAATTTCAGCTGTATCGCATGGAGATTGTATTGCCAAAACATACCGTACAAGATAGTTAGCAAGACTTTTATTATTTACATACACATTTTTTTTTCCTGCTTCGCAACCCCTATACTCCAGCTTTGTTGCAAAGCCTAGCAAAGATAGAAGTTTTGCAATCATACCGCGATAAATCTTAAATGAAGAGCCTTTCAAAAGAGCTCGGTGTAGATCTTTGTTCTCATGCAAAAAGTGGGATTTACTCCCAACGATATTACGGTAGGCTCTGTCGTTTAAAATTGTGATATAAGGTTCTATCATGTGATCTCCTTTTTTTTAAAAAATTCAACTATTTTTAAATATTTATCAAGATTTTTTTAGCAGGTATCGATTTGTTTAAAGAATCAAATAAAAAATGTTCTGAAACTTAAATTTATTACAAAAAAATATGTTAATGAAATAATCAGCTTATTAAGTAAGTATTTAAAACCTATACTTATCTCTCGGGAACATATTACTGATAAGCTAATTATTTAAATTTATGCTTTCCGAGTGCATTTTTTTCTTGATAATCATCTGAATTTAATAAAAAATACCAGGCTATCGAAATGTCCATATGGAGCCACATGATGCATAAAATTTTTGCCACTTTTCTTTTTCTATTTTCCTATTGCTCAGCTTTTGCTTCAGAAAATCCCACGAGTGTTACAGATACATCTTCTTATCGCGATTTTTGTTATTTAGCAGCTACAGATGACGAGGTTTTTCAGTCGTTTAAGCGAGAGCCTGTTTATCGGGGTGTACTGGAACACGTCTCCTACGAATTGGGAATTGAATATTTAAAAATTATTCAGGAACGCTATCCTGATCTCCTCCTTAATTGGGATAAGTTTTCAACAAATGATCTAATTGGATCCCCTATTGTTTGCTATTACCCTGAATTAGGAAATGTTTCTCCCAGTACGCTACGTTATGTGAAAATTTTGGGTGAAATTCGGTCTCTTTTTGGGGATTTATCGAATAAAAAAATTATTGAAATAGGTGGAGGATATGGGGGCCAGTGCAAAATTATCTCGGATCAGTTTGCCTTTAATGAATATGTGATTGTTGATCTTCCAGAACCTCTGCAGTTGACTAAAAAATATTTGTCAAATTTAGGAGTTAACCATGTCAGACTTGTTCCTCCTACAGAAATACAAGAAGAAGAATGTGATTTATTTATTAGTAACTATGCCTTTTCAGAATGCCAGAGAAGTATGCAAGCTGAATATTTAGAAAAATATATTTTAAAATCATCCGCCGGTTATATGATTCACAATAATTATCGGGAAATTATGGAACCGAAATCCTTTTCAATTATGGAGATATATACCCAACTAAAGATGAAGGGTTATAAAGTCAGATTTTATCCAGAAGAACCTTGCACTGCAAATCGCAATATTCTCATTACTTGGACTAAATAACAGGGGTAGCTATGCTGAAAATGCTTTTTCCAAAAAAGCTTGTTAAAATATGTTTTTATATTTTTTTGTTTGCATTTTTGATTGCTGGGATAAAAAAAACATCTAAAATGATTCCCCAGTACATCCCTCTGCCTCTCGTAGCAGGGCTTGAGAAAAGGATGGAACCATCCGACCTTTCGAAGGCAGGACTAATTAAGCTAAGTGATCAAGAACTTGGCTATTTAAATCAATGGATTGTGGATCATCCTCTTCCCCTGTTTTGCGGAAAAAAAGTAGTGACTACACCCTCTGAACTAGAATGGGTGTACACGTCTCGAAGTTTAAAAAACACGCCCTCTCAAAGTTATTTCTTGAGCGTGGGCGCGATCATTCAAAACGAGGCAAGCTATTTAAAAGAGTGGATCGAATACCATAAACTATTGGGTGTTCAGCACTTTTGGATTTATAATCATTTAAGCACAGACCATTATCTAGATGTTCTTGAACCCTACATCCGTTCTGGAGAAGTTGAATTAATTGAGTGGACAGTAAAAAAATATCCTGCGTGCCAATTAACAGCCTATGAGGATTGCATTAAGCAAGCTCAAGATCAAACAGAGTGGTTGGCACTAATTGATGTGGATGAATTTTTAGTTCCTCATCAGCACACCTCCATGCAGGAATTTTTAGGAGAGTTTGATCAATTTAGCCAAATCTTAATCAATTGGCAACTTTTTGGAACTTCTAACATTCAATCTCTTCCAAAAAATGCTTTATTGACAGAGCATTTAACCTATAAATTTCCTACAGACTTTGTGGATCAAAAGTGGAATGGAAATCAATATGTTAAGGCTATTGTAAAACCTTCTCATGTTGCATTTCCCGTAACAAGTTCCCACTATTACAATTTAAAACCTAATTACTTAACAGTAAATGGTTTAAAGCAGATTGTTTCCCCCAATACGACAGTTCCTGAAATCCATGTCGAAAACATTCAACTAAATCATTATTGGTTTAGGACGTTGGATTTCTTCTACGACGTAAAAGTTGGAAGACGTCAAGGTGTGGGAGAAAAATATCCCCCGGAAATGGTGGAATGGCTTTTAAAAATGGGTCAATCAGAACAAGACTTTAGCATTCAACGTTTTATTCCTAAACTTAAAGAGGCTTTATGAATATCCTTAAACAACTGTTTTTACTTGGGAGTATTTTTTGCTCATTTTGCCTTCAAGCGGCAACCCCTTACATAGTCCCCGTTATGACAGGGCAGCTTGGCAATCAATTATTTCAAATCGCTGCAGCAACAAGCTTAGCCCTTGATCATAACGCAAAAGTTACAGTCCCAGATCTGAAAAATTTAAAAACCTGGGGAATCCCGACAAATCGTCAATTAGTCTTATGGAGGATTGACACAACAGAGCCCAAAGTTGCCCTAACGTCTTTTACAGAGGCTAGCTTTGCTTATGCTCCGATTCCCTATAAGCCGAATATGAAGCTCAACGGTTATTTTCAATCCGAAAAGTACTTTGAAAAGCACAAAGATGAAATTATCAAATTGTTTGCCCCGATGGAAACAATCGAAAATGATTTAAAAAACCGCTATACAGATGTAGTGGATCATCCTTGCTCGATCTCGATTCATATTCGAACTTATATGGATAGCGATCCAAAACATCTCTATTATTATTTAAATGGAAGGGCCTATGTTGAAGAAGCACTGTCTTTCTTTCCCGAAGATGCTTATTGCGTCGTTTTCTCGGATAATATTGAGTGGTGTAAAAAAGAATTAGCTGGAATTCGCCCAAATTTACGTTTCATAGAAGGCGAATCCCACATTAATGATTTTTATTTAATGTCATTTTGCAAACACAATATTATTTCAAATTCTAGTTTTTCTTGGTGGTCAGCTTACTTAAATCAAAATCCTTATAAGGTTGTCATCGCACCTAAAAAGTGGTTTACACCTCGAGTCGGCCATGATACACGCGATTTGATTCCAAATAGCTGGATCACAATTGACTATTAGACCTGCTGCTTGCGGAAGAGATGGCTATTTCTTCCGCATTTCTTCTTAATTTATCTATTTCTCATTTTCCATTATTTACCTTTATCTTTGTTTAGGTTTTTTGTTAAACTCTATGCAAAAATAACAATCATTTTTAATTTTAAGGAAAAAAATGGATAATCCAACAACCTGCATGGCGATTGTTTTTATTATTGGATATTTATTTATTATTTTTGAACATCCCATTGGATTGAATAAAGCGACCACAGCCCTTATGATGGGTGTGATTTGTTGGATTTTTCAATTTGCAAATGCTGCTTTTACTCCAGAAGAAAATATGCAGTATTTAGGTTTACATCTTTCCGATATTAGCCAAGTGATTGTTTTCTTACTTGGTGCGCTCATCATCGTCGAAATTTTAAATGCACATCAAGGATTTGACATTCTTTTACGGTTTTTTCGAACCCTTTCCAAACGCAAAATATTATGGGGAATTGGTCTCGTTACATTTTTTCTTTCCTCGATTTTAGACAATTTGACAGCAACAATTGTCATGGTGTCCATCCTACAAAAGCTAATTCGGGATCCAAAAGACCGTCTTTTAATTGGTGGTGGAATTGTAATTGCGGCCAATACTGGAGGCGTATGGACTCCTATTGGAGATGTAACAACGACAATGCTTTGGATTGGTGGTCAAATTTCGACAGTGCAAACAATTCAAACTCTTTTTGTTCCTAGTTTTATTTCATTTATCATGTCTTTCCTTTGTTTAACTTTCTTTGTAAAAGGAAATATTGAACAGCCTCCTTCTATTGAAAATAAGCAGATGACGTCCCTCTCTCTTGCTGTTTTAATTTTAGGACTTGGGAGTTTAGTTCTCGTTCCCATTTTTAAAGTTGTCACAGGCTTACCACCTTTTATGGGAATGATTTTTGGACTGAGTCTATTATGGACTTTTACTGATTTCATTTATCGCAAAGAACAGAATCATCCTTTAAAAGCTGTCGAGATTGCTTCAAAAATCGACTTATCTGGTCCTTTATTTTTTTTAGGTATACTACTAACTGTAAATGCCCTAGAAACATCTCATCTTCTGACTTCATTAGCTCATTGGCTAGACAGCTATTTTCATTCGACAGCAATTATTGCTACTTTAATCGGGATCGCCTCTTCATTAGTTGATAATATCCCCTTAGTTGCAGCCACTATGGGAATGTACGACATGGCTCAGTATCCTATGGATTCTTCATTTTGGCAACTCATTGCCTATTGTGCTGGAACAGGAGGAAGTTTGCTCATTATTGGCTCAGCAGCTGGTGTTATCTTAATGGCAATGGAACGGGTAAGTTTTTCCTCTTATTTAAAATATATAACGATACCTGCGTTTATCGGATATATATCTGGCATTTTTACTTACTTTTTAATTTCTTAAATGTACTATTAATTTTAAATTTGTTAAATTAAAATTATAAAATCAATTAACAAGTAAGAGGTGATTTATGGGTACAGCACTTATTGTCATTCTTGCCATTATAGCATTTTTAGCTCTATGGGGTATCGGAATCTACAACCGCCTAGTAGGCTTGCGTAACCAAGTAAAAAATGCTTGGAGTCAAATAGATGTTCAATTGCAACGTCGATATGACCTCATTCCAAACCTAGTTGAAAGTGTCAAAGGCTATATGGGTTACGAAAAAGGAACTCTAGAGTCAGTGATTCAAGCGCGTAACACAGCAGCGGCGGCTAGAGAAGCTGTTGAAAAAAGTGGCGGTCCTACCGGGGGTGGTTCAATTAAGCAACTTCTCGGGGCCGAAACAGCTTTAAAAGGAGCTCTGGGAAATTTCTTTGCCTTAGCTGAAAACTATCCACAACTTCGCGCTAGCGAAAATATGCAACAACTTCAAGAAGAACTAAGCTCTACAGAAAATAAAGTTGCCTTCGCTAGACAGTCTTATAACGATCAAGCCATGCTTTACAACACAACACAGCAAGAATTTCCTGCAGTGCTTTTTGCTGCAATTTTTGGACACCACCCTGCTGAACTTTATGAAGTTCAAGATGCTGAAGCGAAAAAAGCAGTTAAAGTCTCTTTCTAATAAGGGGATTTAAAGATGAATTTCTGGGAAGCACAACGTCGCGCTAAATCTAGAACATCGCTTTATGTTGCAATATTTGTGGCTTTAACACTCATTGTTGCAGCATTAAGTGAATGGGCTTTTCGTACGTTTTCTCCCGAAACATACGACTCTTCTGTTCCGATATTGGGACTGCTTTTTATACTTGTTACCTTCAGTGTAGCAGGCTATCAATATCTCATGTTTAAAAGCTTTGGTGGAGGCTATGTGGCCGAATCCATGGGAGCCTGGCGCATTGATCCTAAAACAAACAATCCTAAAGAAAGACAACTCTTAAATATTGTTGAAGAGATGGCTTTAGCAGCCTCTCTGCCAATTCCTGCCGTCTATGTTTTACATGCCAAACCCATTAATGCATTTGCTGCAGGACTAACCTCCGACAACTCTGCTATTACGATTACAGATGGTGCGCTTCAAACGCTGCACCGTGATGAAATTCAGGGCGTCATCGCCCATGAATTTGGTCATATCTATAATGGCGATATGAAAATTAGCTTACGCCTTGCAGCCATGGTCATGGGATTTTTCTTTGTCTTATATATAGGCATGCGCTTGCTATATCTTTCTGGAAGTATAAATCCGAGAGAAAGAAATGGGGATGGAAGAGGTGGTAATCCCATCGCGATAGCCGCCATCATTTTTCTTTTTGCTGGAATTTTTACATGGATATTTGGTTCCATTTTAAAGGCCGCTGTTAGCCGTGAAAGGGAATATCTAGCTGATGCTTGCGCTGTCCAGTTCACTCGAAATCCAGACGGAATTTCAAATGCCTTAAAAAAAATCATGAGTGAACAGTATACGGCCATGCCAGAACGAGGAATGGCCTATTCCCATCTTTATTTAGACAATCACGCCGGATTAAGCTCCCTTTTTGCAACCCATCCCCCTCTTGAAAAAAGAATTGAAGCAATCGAAGGACGTACTTACATGCCAGAAGAATGGAAGGAAGATTTAGATACCGCAAACAAAAAAGCACATTTGGCTTCAAAGAGCTAATTGGTGGCAGGCATACAAACTTGCGACCCTCTAGAATTTCTTTTCATTCATTTTTAAAAATCGCAATAAATGCTTTTTTTTGTTTTTTCAGCGCCCTTCACCTAAGAAGGACCAAAGCATATTACTTAAACTCATTATCTTTAGCAAGATAAGGTGATTCTCGGCCATTTTGGATCATTGCATAAAGATCAAATATTTAGAGTACTTATTGTTAGCTTGAAAAATTCAAGTAGAGACCAAATAAGAATTAGCTGCGATTTGAGTTTCATTTTGAATTGATTAAATACATACCTGGTAAGATTTAGGAGGGATATTTTCTAGAAGTCTATCAAATTGTAGAAGCGTTGTAATCCTTGCATGTATTTGAATTTATAAAAGATTATGTCGCAAGATATAAAGCGCTTCTAATTAGAAATATTACTACAAATAAATTAATTAAATTTGGATGGTAATCAGGAGATGAGAGAACATAAAATCGGAAGAAGTAAAAGAATGAATTCTTTTACTTCTTCCGATTGTTTTTATTGTCTTTGAATTTTCACATGTTCAAAATACTTATAGCGATCGACAAAAGCTGTCGCAATATTTGCAACGGCTTTAGATACTTGGGCCTGAGCATCAAACAAAGGAATAATGACAATACTTTGCTTTTCCCAAGTAATTGCTTGTAGCTGGGTATCTTTATCTAGAAAAACTCGAGTAATTTGAACATTTTCAAACAAGCGCCCTTCACAAAAAACAGCAAGAGCTCCTTCATGGGGATAAAGCATCACCAGAATATGGAAAAAGGGAAGCGGATTTGAGGTTTCTCCAGGACGCATAATGGGAGCTAAATTCCCTTTCTCAAAAATTTCGGCAACAATCTTTTTAAGAGACTCTTCAGAAACCGCAGCGGTAAAGTTTGCTGGTTTTATAACTTCAATTGAAATCCCAATTTTATCAGTTAAATTGTATAAGTGGTCGCTTCCGGCCCATACTCCATCTTTCAAAGCAATAACACCAGGTGAAGTGTAGAGAATATCACTTGTCCCCATGGGTTTAGCTGGAGGTTTTTCTTGAACTCTTTTAAAAGGAGTTTGCTTTGGTGGAGTTGTTGCGGGTTTACCTGGTGTACCACCCGGTGTCGGAGGGTTTGGGAAAGAGCTGGTGTTTCCAAAAGAACTACCCGAAGAAGAAGACCCTGGTGCTGACGAGCTTGTCGCACCATAGGCAAAACTTCCAACCAAAGTTGTAAGTAGAAAGGTGGCGTAAACAAAAGATTTTTGATTTATCATGAATCGTCCGTATGTTTCACTTATTGTCTAAGGTTTTTTTTTCGTTCAATAACTGAAAAGAGTGAACGAAATAATCAAATTCTGTTGGCGCATTGCTCAATTTTTTTGATACGCAGGTTAAAACATAAAGTATTTTATCTACAATAAATGCTTTAGCTTGGATCTCAGCTTCGCCATTTTGAATCGTAAAATCTAAAGACTGTCGATCTTGAAAAAAACCATTTTCCATAGTCTTTAAGACGTTTTTTGTACTTGCATTTACCATGTTATTCATGACTGAGGTGAGTAACGAAGCTTGTTCATCGGGAGTATCCACTTCATTAAAAGTGATTAGGCTAATCATGTAAACGTCGCCGATTTCATTTTCGGCGACGTACATGTCATATTCACGAACTTCTTTCGTTTTTGGGTCGACTAATTTCTCAGTGGCATGTTGAGGTTGTTTAGGAAACTTGACTTCAAACTTCCCTGAAGGTGATCTAAAATTCAACCAAGGCGTTTTTGGCCCAGCAGCGCTAACTTCTTTTGTAACAGGAAGAATTTTGTAAGAATCTTTAGCATAATCCACAAAAAGATACGTCATTGCGACAGCAGCTAGAATTACCAGTAAAAAGATCATTCTTGACATTTGTATTTCCTTAAGTTGACCAATCGGATAACATTTACACTTAGTTAAATTTTTATATAGATACACTCACGTATTTATACAATAAAAATCTCGGGCATTCCTTTAAAAGTTAGCTTGTATGAGAAAAACTTAAATGTGTATGTCTTGAATATTCATATTCTAAAGTCAAAGGAATTTGATCTGTTTCATCTCTAGCCCCAAAAAACTGAATAGGCCCTGGATCGCAATATAAATCTTCTAAAATCCACTTATCCCTTTCTTGAGAAAAAATTGCAAACGGTTTGCCCTGCAAGTTAACAAGGGATTTTTGAATCACAGGTTTTAACTCCCCGTTTCTTTCTTCCATCCCCATCATTTTAATCAAGGGCGTTGCTCCAATTCCCCATTGCTCAACGGGTAAGCTTAAATCGGTTACACAACTCATATAACCCGTTAGTTTGGCATTCACAAGTAAAGCTGCGACATGTCCTAATGCATAACAATATTGGCTATCAAAATTGGAAGGCAAACATGATCGACCTTCATAGCCATAAAAAAGCGGTTGTGCACTGAAGTTTCCGACATATGTGCCAGTTTTTTTGCGTTGAGCTAAGGCTTGACTCACAAGGGCAATTAATAATCTTTCAGTTTCAATTTTCGCCACTTGCACATTGCCGTGGGGATCGCGTCCCATCAGTAATTGAAGTTGAATATCTTGTGTTAATAGAGAAAAACACTCTTGAGAAGGAATGCTCAATTTTTTGATGATGTATTCAATTTTATCGCTTGCTTTTGGTCTAGCTTCGATTTCTTTTAAATGAGGCAAAGAGCTAGCTAAAAGAGTATTTAGTTCTTGAATCAGTGTCTTAACTTCTGGAATAAATTCAATCAATCCCTCAGGAATTAAAATCACTCCGTAATTTTTCTTTTTTTCTGCTCGCAGACAAATCATATCGGTAATTTGTCGAACAATATCCTTCAATGTTTTTTGCTGCGCAGCGATCTCTTCACCTATAAATGTCAAATTAGGATGCGTTTGAAGAGCACACTCCAAGGTAATGTGAGAAGCAGATCTTCCCATCAACTTAATGAAAAAGTAATACTTTTTAGCGGATAAGCAATCTGTGAGAATACTTCCAATTGTCTGTGAAAAGGTTTTACAAGCAGTATCAAATCCAAAAGAGACTTCAATTGATTCATTTTTTAGGTCTCCATCGATTGTTTTAGGAACGCCTACAACACATGTTTTACATCCTTTAGCTAAAAAATATTCAGCTAAAAAGGCTGCATTTGTGTTGGAATCATCCCCTCCAATGATAAGCAGTCCATCGAGATGTAATCCTTGCACGGCTTTCAGAGCTGCTTGGAATTGATCAGGCGATTCGATTTTGGTACGTCCGGATCCTATGAGATCAAATCCACCCAAATTTCTGAAGTTTTTCAAAATTTCGGCTGTAATTTCCATGGATTGATTATTGATAATTCCTGCTGGACCATTTAAAAAGCCAAAAACCTTGCTTTCAGGATTTAGCAGTTTTAATGCATCAAATAGACCGCTAATGACATTGTGTCCTCCAGAAGCTTGACCGCCAGAAAATACAACCCCGACGTTAAGGGGTCGATGAGTTTTATTCTCCCCTTCTACAAATCGCAGTAGTTGTTGATCAATTGTCTTGGAAAAAAGTTGAACGACGGGAAGAGGAAGTTCATTTTCATGGTTTTCGGCTTCAAAAAGAGGAACAAGACGCGTTAAAGAACGCAAAATTTCTGGCAATCTAGGCAAATAAGCTAAACGTCGTTTTTGTAATGAGCTATGAATCCGCATTAAAAACACCTCGGCAAAGTTAAAGGGTTCGTTTAAACCATGTCAGCGTCTCTTCGATTGCCAAACGCTGCTCTTCAGTATGTGAAAAATCATGATCACTATTTGGAAGTTCAATAAATTTTGATTCAGCTTGGATATTTTCCCGATTTTTACGATAGCCTTGCGCATGGGAATCCGCAATAATCACATCGTTTTTCCCTTGAATATGCATTAAAGGAACCTGATTAAGATTTAAAAGCTCTTTATCCAAACACATTTGAAACAATTGTTCATAAAAAGTAAAGCTAGCCTTTTTCCCATTGACACGCATAAGTTCTTCTTTTTGGTGAGGATCCTTTACTTTTTGTAAAATTTTCCATTTCTCTTTCCAATCTTCAGCAGTAAACAAGGGGGCCCATAAACAAATTGTTTTGAAAGCGTTAGTATGGCTGGCTAATAGGACTGCAAGGGCTCCTCCTAATGATCTTCCAAGCACACCTAATCGATTCTGATCAATACATGTATCTTGCTGTAAAAAATCCAGGGAAGCCTTTGCGTCGCTCAACAAATTTTCAAAAGTGACTTCATTAAAATTCCCCTCACTATCTCCGCAGCCTCGAAAATCGATACGAAGAGTAGCGATACCTTCCTTTGCTAAAAGCTGTGCTAAAATGAGGTAGAGATGATTGCGGCCAAGTTTATCGCCGCCAAATCCATGGCAAATAAGAATCGCTGGATACGGTGGAGAGATTAAAGGGCGGTGCAAGATGCCAAATAACTTATTTTCATCATTTGTTAGGACAACAGCTTCGCGTGTTTCTGTCTTTTTCATAGAATCCCATGACTTACATTGATTGAATCAGTTTTAGCACGCTAGAAGGTTTACAGCAAGAATACTTGTCTCTATGTCATTTTTTAGTTGCCAAAATTCAAATTTGTCAAAAAGATCATATATGCCTACACGCATGTAAATTTTAGCCATTCTCATAAGGATTTAAATGGACGATAGCCCCCTCATTAATCAAACAAGCTATATCTTTGCTGGAATCATGTTGATTTTTAGTTTTTATTTATTTTACAACGACACGCAGCTCTTTTGGAAAAGTCTGTTCGCAGCTTTACTGGCAGCTTTCTTATTTTGGTTCAGCTATGTCCTTGTACGATGGTTATTTCTTGCTTTAAAAAGATAAAGGAAATGAAATATGAAAAAATTTGGTACTTTTGCAAAAGTCATTTTATGCCTACTTTGCTTATCCGGTCCACAATTATTTGCGGAAGATGCAGGGGTTGGATTACAACTAAAAAAGACGTTTGAGCAGCTTAGTTCACATTCTAAGTTATCCCCTGAAGAAAAAACATTTTTTTTAGCAAAAAAGGCTGCCGAACTCGATTGCCCTTTTGAACGAATTCCGACCCACCAATCATCCACCGTCTTTCAATATTTTTACAATGACAATTGGAATCTCTTAGACACTTGGCACGATACTTATTATCTCCAGTTGGATAATGAGTCTATGGCATCGTTCGACGAAATTGCAGATGACCCCTTCATCATGCTTCGAACCAAAGTTGGAGGGCCCTTTGCGTTTTTTAATCTTGCGGATTCATGGAATAATCTCGCCCATTTCAAAATCATTGAACATCATGATTGGCCTTGTCTTCCAGATGGATGGGAGAAAGTTAATTTAGCTTCATTGGAAGGACTAGAAAACAGCTCATCTCCTTCTTCTGTGGAAATTATTGATTTCGACAAACTTTTTTTGCTTTCAACAAATGATTGCGAAGCGATTTGGTGGCAAATAACGTCTGATAAAAATTTCGACGCCTTAATACCCAACCTAAATCAGGTTCAACTATCCAATGAAACCATTCAGCTCGATCCAATTTGTCAGACCTTCTTAAATTCTAATCAAGAATATTTCATTCGGGTAAAAGGTCTTCAAAATGGTTCTTGGTGTGAATGGAGCATCCCATTTACCTTTCAAGTCATCAAACCTCAACAGGTCCGAAATATTGAGTTTTCTAAAATTGATGAAGATCGCTATGAGTTAAGTTGGGAAGCTGATCAGAATCCTTCAACTAGTTACTGGATTTTTGGATCTAATGCCTTGGATTTTCTTCCTCCGATTTATGGTCAGACAGAGCAAGATATCGATTATACATTCTTTGTGTCAGATCAATGCTCAACAGAAATCAATCCGAAGTATGCCTTTTACCGTATTATTGCTGAACGAGACGGTACTTATGCAGTTCCTTCAGAAATTGTCCGTGTTTACGATTTTGGAATGTACCATCCCAGAACACTTTTGCAAGTTGATAACCATAATGGAGTTCTTGATCGAAAGAATTTACATTCAAGCTTTGACGCCCTCTCAGACATAGCTTTCGAAAAGTCTAAACAAGGTGCAAAATATCAGAAGCCACCGCATATTTCAGATCAGGTTTGGCAAACAGTCTCTCCCTATTTGCTTCCTGAAAATCACCCCTTAAGAGGTTCTCTAGATCGTATTTTTTCTAAATCAAGAGCCTTAGCTGATACAAGATCTTTAAAAAAAGCCGGTTTTTATTGGACCAAAAAAGGAAGTTATAGTCCGATTTATCCAACTAGGCATAAAAAAATTAAAGGGTACTTCATCAAAATTATGACAGATGCACAGGAAAATGAAGATTGGAAAAATTGGGTGCATCGTATTCAAGGAGCACAAGACACGCAAAAAGCCATTAATGAGTTTGGTTGTCAATCACTTTTAAAAGTTCCCAAAAAGTATATCTATCCCCTCCCTACATATCCATCACCAGGTCCTGGATGCAAGAAAAGAAAAAATTTTGTTCTACTTTCAGAAGATATGAAGCTTGTTGAAAGAGATAAAAACAAGCAATTATTTCGAAAAAAAATGACAAAAGCGCATCTGAATGCAATCTATAAAGTTGTGACAAAAGTGGGCTTAAAAGACTCTCTTTATTACAACAACATTCCTTGGGCCAAGGACGGTCGTTTAGCTTTTGTCGACACCGAACATCACCATGTTTGGCCCGTATTTTATAAACGATTTTTCAAATTATTATCACCCGAAATGCTTGCCCATTGGAAAGCTTTGCTCCAACATAATGGACCTAATTTTTAATAGATTTTAAATTTTATGATTGCAAAAATATTCAAATCGGATGTTTGCTTAGAAATAATTGAAAGTTGATAGCCCTTTTGCAAACTAATACAAGGAGGATTGCAATGCAAGCTACATCATTTTCGACTACAACACATCCAATTTATCAAGATGTTTCAGTCGAGGTATCTACCGCGACTGAAACATCCACCCATAGTGATCATCCAAAAGCTTTGAAAAAAATAGCTAAGTATGTTTCTAAGCACTCTCAAGGTATTGTGAATGCCGAAGAAACGATGAATAAAATTTCAGAAATTCTTCTGAAAAATGGCTGTATAAGCTCTCAAACGCATGAAATTCAGGAAGATCACAAACGACATCGCACAACATTGAATATTGAAAAATTCAGCAAAAAATTACAGGAACACATCAATGAATTAAATGTGTTCGACATCAACCGTCAGGGTGATATTTATGAGAGGCTCAATCATCGAAATGCCTATATCTATTCTTCACTAAATACGCTTATTAAGCACTATGCCCGCAATTTGCTCACTAAGAGTGTTCTTGCCAAGCTTGAATTTGCAAATTGGCATACGAGATCTATTGGGATTCAATTATATAATCTTAAATCAATTTCTTCTTTAATAGAGGATGTAAAGTTATTCCAAACAAAAATTCATGACTATAGAACAGAAACGCTTCCTAAAGAAAAGGCTGAAAAAAAATTTGCGATCTTAGAAACGGGAAGAAAATTTATGGAAGAAGGTGAATATGCCATCAGTTATAACTATTTATTTGATCGTGTAGAAAAAATTTTCATAGATAATAACAATCTCATTAAAAAATTGAATGAAGAAATTGAGACTCCCTTTACATTAGAATTAGATGCATATGACAAGGACACTCGAGATAAAGTTCAGGAAATCTATTTAGAAGCTCATGTGACGATTAAAAAGCATAAAGAAATGTTGATTTCTGAACTGACTGAAAATTTAACCGATCTTCAGGATGCGATGAATGCTCTTCATGAAGAATTAACCTATAGCAGAATAGTTATCGTCGATCGCAAAGGTGAACCCCCTGCTTCTAAAACGTTAACACAACTTTGGTCCCAGCCAAAATATTTCAAAGCACCCGCCTTTAGCATTTCATCATAACCTAGATGAGAGCTACTTTAAAAGTAGCTCTCACAATTGAATCGTTCTAGGATCTGTCTTTTTGATAATATAACTCACATTCTTTTGATTAAAACCTTTGTAACCTTCTCGCCTTTGAAGATTTTCCAGATGACTTCCAATAGCCCCTTCTTTGGAAAACTTGTCGGCTTCTTCATGTGAAATCTTCCCTTCTTCAACAAGTCTTTGAATACGATGAGGATTAACGTGCCATCTTTCACCGGCAGTAAAAGCTTGCCTCAAATAGGGAAAGGAACTGAATGGATCCATCATCTTGATCCCTTGCGAATTTAAATCATGTGCTAACTGATCAAACATAAACTGAGCTTCTAGATGATGCATACCCGATTGTAAAATGGAATCTCCATGCAGAGCACACCATAACCCCACCGTTCCCAGATGCTTTTTAGGGAGCAAAGGATGGTGAGAAAAATCGAATTCTAACTCTTCAGCCGAAAGATCGACATCTAAAAAAAGAACAAGGCCGCAGCGAGAATTTTCCATTACTTGGGCTCCCCAGCCAGCTTCTTGACCAGCATAAAAGCGTTCTCGACAGTGAAATCCTAAGATTTCAAAAAGACGCACAAGGGAATGAAATCTTTCTCTTGAAGATCGGAATGTGTGGTGGTCGTGATTAGCCCACCCAAATCCAAGACGATCTTGCCGATTTTTTTGAATTTGCCCTGCCGTATTTTTCAGCTGCCAATACTTTCTTTCAACCTCTAAAACAATCCAAGCGGCTAAATCGCGCCCCACCAATTCGACAATTTCTTCAGCAAGCAAAAGAGCTCTCTGCATTGCTTGATTTTCATCGTCCAAAACACGCGGCCTACTTTGCCATTTTTCGACGGCATCTATGTAATTGATTTGATCAGTTTCTGGAGGATAAGTAGGTTCCATGGTCAATGTTCCCCGCCTTTCAACCACCCACAGTTTACAATGATTTTGTGTAGAAATTAGGCATCGACGAAATCCACTATAAGGACTTCCTTCAATCCAACCCGAAATTGTATGAACCATTAAAAAGTCTGCAATATTTTCAACTTTTAAGGCGATTCCAATTTCCTCTTGTTCCTGATCTTTTAAAATCACGCGAGGGAGTTGGGCTCCGGGATGGGAAAATACACGATAAGTCGGGGCGGCAAACTCTGCTGTAAATCCTGCTTCATTGAGCTGATTTTCAATTAAAGGAGAATAGCCAATCACAACATGATCAACCCAGTCAAAAAGACGTGTGCTTGTCTGCTGAAGCAAATGGAGGTTTAGTTGCTCGATAAAAGGGTTTAAATGAGTAGCATGCTCAACAATTTCAAGAACCAAGGCTTCGGCTTTGGGATGGCATTGCCAATGAAATGGCTCAGACATAATTTACCTCTTTGCTTGATTTTGGCATTTAATTTGAACATTAATTAAATAAGCTCAAAATTTCAATAGCAATTTAATTTTCCCTCTATTTGACAATATAAATTTATAGTAATAAAATAGAAAGTAGGATGTTTAACTCGGTATAATTATAAGAATCTGAGGTATCGTCTATGGAAAATATGCAAATTCCAAATCGCAGTTTGGTTCAGCCCTTTGTACCCCCGGGTGCAGTCTCTTCTGGTAGCGATAAAGCTTCTCTTGAAAAAAAACCTGCGATGGAAGCTAAAAGTTCAGGTCGTAAATTTGTCGAATCGCAACCGGGCGATAGCTTGGCTCAAGTGACAGATAAAATTAAGGGTTTATCACAATCTTTAAAACAAATGCCAGCAGTCAAAACACCACCCCCTCTTCCAACAGCTCCAAAGCCTCCTCTTGTGGATAGGCGCCAGTCCCTTCCTTCTAGAAGCGCTCCTAGTACAGATCAATTAATCATGACTTCGCGTGAGTCGCTTGCTACAAGAAAGCCACCGCCTGCTCCCCCTAGTCAACCTTCAAGTAAAGTAACTGAACGGCAGTCTTTTCCGCAAAGAAAACCTGTAGAAGCAAGTCAAACTGGTCAAGTCACTGAAAGACAGTCTTTTCCGCAGAGAAGAGCTGCATCTCCAGCTCCGTCATCCGTTCGACACTCAGCACCCGATATTTTAACTCAGCGTGCTAAACCCCTGCCTCCCACGCCAAAAATTACGCAAATTCTTGAAAGAAGCCCCATCGGAAAGGCTATTGCAAGTCATCGTATGGCTAAAGGTGAGCAACTTCAAGGCCTACATAATATGAAATTAGATAACATTGCCCCAAAAGAAGAAACTAAAAAAGCCGTGCCACCTCAATTCACCCCTAAATCGGAGATTGACGCTGTTTCATCCAAATCTGTAAGTAAATTATCTGATTTGGCAAAAAAACAGCCTGTTAATAAAGAGCTAACTAAAGAAATTGCTTCAACTTTGCGAAGGGAAGCAGATGCTTATTTTAAAAATCTAGACTTACATGGATTAGCAACAAAAAAAATTGATAAAAAAGGGGAAGTTCCTTCTTACGATGCTTTGGCTAATTTTTCACAAAATATTTCTTTTTCTGTAGGCAAAGAAATACTCGGAGAAAAAAATGTTGGTAAAAGAGCTGCTCTTCTTTCTTTTTACGCCCAAGTTGGGAAAGATGCATGTGAAATGGGCGATTTTTGCACAGGAATGGCTATCTACTCAACCTTAAGCAGTACCTCGATTGACAGGCTAAAACAGACTGCTAATGTATTGTCACAAGATGGAAAAGATGCAAATGAGTATTTGAAAAATGTTTTCGATCCAGGTGAAAATTTTAAAAACTTACGGACTGCTGAAAATAAATTTAAAGAAAAAGGACTCACCCCACTCCCTGCTCCAGGTGTTTTATCTCGAGCGATTATTATTGGTGGATCAGAAAATAAAGCAGAAAATCTTGGTGAAGTTTTTGAAAAGATTCTCAAGCCTTTGGTTGCAATAAAAGAAACTGAATCGACGCCACCAATACCTAGAAATGCGACAATTCTAAAAATGTTTTCTTTTGAAGATACGAAAGAATTTAATGGATTTATCAAAGAAAATATTAAAAAATTGGAAGCACAGGCAAAAGAATTCGGAATGCAACAAGCCACAGTTAAAACTAGGGATGAACACATTAAAGATTATTTACAGTCACTTTCTTTAAAAAGAGAACCAAGAAAGTAATCCCTATTTAAAAGATAACTATAGGCTCGATCTTTTGCAACCCATTTGAAGCAGCTAAATAGACTTCATTGGGTTGCATGATAGAAGTCAGCTTTTCCATGTTGTCTTGCTGGCTGATAAAATCAATCGTATGCAGGGAAGCCAGCATTTGAATAAAAGCAGGAAGAGGTTCTCGGTCTAATACGTTCACCAAAACATTCCAGTTTTCTCTTTGTCTCAATTGCTGAATGGCATCAAAAAGCGCCGCACTAAACCCATCTTTACTCGATAAGCCAATGATTGCTAGAAATTTTCCTCGTAAAACTTCTTGAAGGGCGAAGAAATGATTTTCATTAAAAACTTTATTATCCACATCTAATTCTAATAATCGATGGGCTAGGTCAGATATAGTCACCCGAGCACAACCAAAACGTTCAATGGCAATGCCCGCAGCTACATTGGAAAGTTGTGCTGCTTCCCCTAAGGATAAACCTGAAGCAACAGAACATGCGAGTATGGCCAAGACTGTATCCCCAGCTCCTGTCACATCTTTGACCTCCCGAACAGCCACAGGAAAATCGTCTCGTTTCCCATTGGGATAAAACAAAGAAATTCCACATTCTGAACGTGTAATCATTAAAACTTCGGCTTGTGTCAATTTAAGAACCCGTTTAGCCACTTCATCCAAAGAAGTTTCGAAGGGTAGGTTCACGGCTTCATAAGCTTCTTTGAGGTTTGGTTTGATGACCGTGGAACCTTGATATTTAGTAAAATCAATTCCTTTAGGGTCTGTAATAACAGGAATGCCTCTTTTTTTCGTTTCAGCCATTAATCCACTCAGCAATGTGGGAGATAAAAAGCCTTTGCCATAATCTGAAATAGCCACAACTTTCACGTCTTCCAAAAGCGAAGAGAGTTTTTCTATCACTTGTTGTTCTAGCATCTCTGGAATAGGCAAGATACGTTCATGATCCACCCGTACAATTTGTTGATTTTCGGCAATCACGCGATTTTTAACAGGTGTTGGGTAACCGGCTTGAATCATTAGCCCCGCAGTAGAAATCCCTTCATCTTGGAGTGTCTCTGCAAGCAATTTACCTGATAAATCTTCTCCAATACGCCCAACAGCAATGACATGAGCACCAAGAGAAAGTAAATTTAACACAACGTTTCCAGCACCTCCAGGACGATGTTCTTCCCGTTCGACTTGGATCACAGCGACTGGTGCTTCGGGTGAAATCCGACGCGCTTTTCCTATTGTATACGTATCAAGGAGGAAATCTCCAATGACCATTACTTTTTGATTAGAAAGTTGGCTAATTGAGCCCGTCAGTCTTACCATCTTTTCTCCGGAAGCAAATAATTTTGAACATAATCTTTTACAGATTCTTCGAGAGGAGTACATTTTGCTAGATCGCCTAAAACACCCCATGTTCTAGACATGTCTGCACATGTATAGTTTTGATACTTGCCTAATAAATCAGGTGGCATGTCAATATACTCAATGTTTTCTGGAAGATTTAACGCTTTAAAAATAGCCTTGGCAAGATCATTCCACGTTTCAGCTATCCCTGTTCCTATATTAAAAATTCCCGTTACATCATTATCTAAAAAGGAACAGGTCATGCGAGCCACATCTTTCACATAGATAAAATCTCGTTGTTGCCCCCCGTTTGAAAAATGAGGATCATTTGATTTGAATAAACGGATTTTCCCTTCTTTCAAGGCCATAGGAACCACGTGCATTATGGCAGAAGCCATACGTCCTTTGTGCCACTCATTTGGTCCGAAAACATTAAAATATTTTAAGCCTACGATTTTATCTAAGATTTCTTGTTGAGAAGCCCATAGATCAAAAAGATGCTTAGAGTATCCATACATGTTGAGTGGGGCTAATTTTTGAAGCTCATTGTGGCTATCTTGAAATCCATCGGATCCGTCACCATACGTCGCAGCAGAGGAAGCATAGATAAACCGGTGATTATTTTTGATCGCATATTCGGCGAGATGGACAGTAAAGCGATAGTTATTCTCCAAGAGGTAGTTAGCATCTTTTTCCACCGTGCTGCTGCAAGCCCCTAAGTGAATAAAAGCGTCGATAAGATGCTCTTTTCCTTTAAGCCATTCAAAAAGATGATGTTTGGATATGATATCAATGAATTGCTTGCCGACTAGATTTTTCCATTTATCACTTGTTCCGAGATCATCCACAACGACAATATTGCGAAGTCCCTTGTCGTTTAAATGGTGTATCACCCCAGAGCCAATAAAACCAGCCCCACCAGTGACAACAATTAGTTGATCGTCATATATTTTCATTTTTCCTCAGAACTAAGCTAAAAATTGGCAAGCATTCTATTTATACGAAGTGAATGCGAATTGTATCAAAAAGCTAAATTGATCCAAATCGTTTGTTTTATGCAAGATCAATCTCCTCTACATACTTTTTGTCCAAGCCATTTAGTTAACGAAAACGGCATGATCGCCAACTTTTAGTAATCCTAAAATTTTTTTTCCATAAGACTCAAAATTTTTCTCAAAGCTCGCAATTGTGTGACTTCATTTTTTTTGAGTGATTTCATTTTTTCATCGGAAATCGAAAAAGCCAATTCTTTAATTTTTTGTAATTGATTTTTTTCTCCAATCAGTTCTTTTGCAAACATCTCAAAAAAGCTTTGATCTTCGTCGTCTGGAAACACCTTCATAAAATTCAAGGCCTTTTCAAAAAGGCCCTCATTTACAAAAATTTGACAAATTCTACGAAGTGTTGGTTTTTTAAAACCGTTGCGTGGAACTTCAAAAGCAAAATCCAGAGCCTCTTCAATTAAATTCTTATCTAAGCAAAAATTAATCGCATCATTTAAAACAATGTTTTTAAAAGCTACGTTCGAAATTGAAAGAGCACAATTTTTGGCATTTGTAAAATCCTTATTTTGCATAAAGATTTTGCAAATATCTTTTTTAGTTCTATTTTGGTCATACGGATTTGAAATTTCACATATCATTTGCATTGCATGGTCGAATTGCTGTTTTTTTGCAAATTCAACTGCTATTCTACGAAGTGTATCTGTAGGGTTTGAAATTTTTTTCAGTAGTTTCCTTACCTGATCGAATTGCTGTTTTTTTGCCAGCTTAACTGCTATATCACGAAGTATAAGTGGATCGTAAATTTTATCCATTAGTTCCACAGCCTCATCAATTCGGCCTTTTTTTATCAAGCTTTTTGATAGCATTTTAAAAACATTGCCATAACTTGCTTTAGGTATTGTATTCGCCATAGCTAAGGCAAAATCAAGCTCTTCATGACGAGTTAATTTTAAACAAATTCTTTGAAGGTTGTATGAATCATCCTTAAAAATTTCATCTAAATAATGACTTATTTCAGTGTATAAACTATTCTTAATAAAATCTTCAGTTATTGCTAGATTTTTTTCTAAAGATTCTTCTTGCTCAAAAATATCGTCAAATAAAAAAGGCATCCTCAGATTTTTAGAAGATTCTTGCAGGCTTTTTAATTCTTCTTCCGTAAAATTTTTAATCAAATACCAAATTTTTAATCTTTCTTTAAAAATGGAAATTTTTAATTGAGAAAGCGTTGTAACCTCAGAAAAATCAAAATTTTTTTTAACTTCCTGAATATAATCCTTTCTCGATTTCCCTAGCGCATCTTCTAAATTTTCTTGCGATTGAATATGCTCAACTAAAAAATCATGTAATTTGTTAATTAGTAGGGATTCATCTCTAATACGATTGCTTATTGCGATTTCTCGCAGCCGAGAATTGACCAGAGTGGCATTTCTCCAATCCTTTCCTAAATAGTCGAAAATAGGCAAAAGTACTTCGGGAGGGAAATCCGAAACATGCTTAAATGTTTGAGTGGTTTTTATTGCATTGATGCGATCAATGATTTTATTAAATGCTTTTTTATTTTTTTTCAGGTTCTTTTTTTTAAGTTTTTTGACAATTTCTACAAGTTGTAATTGATCAAGATCTGTAAAAAAAAATGCATTTTTATGAGCAAATTTTTCAATGCTTTTAGCAACCTTTAAGGAATTTGTCTGAGCTAAATGAACTTTCGGAAGAAGAGAAATAAACCATTTTAGCCAACCAACAACAATACTATCTGGTTTTGATGAAATTCCCCATTTTGTATTTAGGCAAGCTTGAGGTAGATCGCTTTTTTTCTCCAATTTGCTTAAGTGAGCTCGATAACTTGCTTCAGTTTTACATAGGGGTACGGCCACTTGCATGCTCCTTGACAAATATTCTGGCAAGACGATAGTAATTCAATGAATATAAATCAATAAAATGAATGTAAGTAAATGAATGTTAAAAAAAATATTGCTCATTTTTTTTAGATCATATAGATGAAAAGCCACAACCCATTGAAATACCTACCTATCAAAGTGCTCATAAATAACCTGCAACATTCTTGTATTTACGCTAATAGATATTTTAATTAAAAAAATCATATCGCTTTATATTCAATTAAATGTATTATCATAGTTTAGTATTGAAAAGTTATTAAATTAGTAAATCCAAGAGAAGAATTTTATGTTCGTCCAAAAGCCTTCAGAAACTACTAATATTTATCAAACTTTTGAAGAACCAGCATTAGGGGTTTTTACAAACATTCCCCCTGAATTAATCATGCACACCTTATCTTTCCTTAATAGAGAAGATCTTCCGCCTATATTTCTTATAAATCGAACATGGAAGTTACTTGCTACATCAGCTTGCGAACAGAGAGAAAAGCGCAAAATTTTAGAACTAATCGATTGCATAAAATGTCAAGTACATGAGCACTACCCAGAGATTTCGCAAAAATTAACAAATTTATGCTTACAAATTGCTGAGAACTACAAAAATCGAGATTTATCCTTTAATTTGATTGCATTCATAAAAACGCAAAAATTTGAACTTCTGTCGATGTTGCAGTCCTTAAAAAAAGAAGATGCGAAACATATTGATATTAAAGATTTTAGATCGCATGAATTTAAAGATTTTTTAGCTCTCTTAGATCTAGAGATATCTTCTTTTGAATGTTTATCTATGACTAATGAGGAAGAAAAAGCTAAAATCCAACATGAGCTTATTCAAGAATATCTTAAGTTAAATCATGCAGAAAAAGCTCTAAATCTGGCTAAAATAATGTCCGAGACTATAGGGATAGTTTGTTTTAGAAAACGTTGTGCAATTTCCGAGATTATAACTAAATCTTCAGATTTAAATGTATTAGATGAAATTATAAAATCTAATTTTTTTCCTTTTGATGCGCATGAGAAAAATAATCTTAGATTAGAAGTTTCCAATAAGCTGATAGCTTTAAAAGAGTTAGATAAAGCTTTGGACTTAGTGGATTCTTTTTCAGAACTTGGAAAAGAAAAAGGGACTGCACTCGTAAATGTCATAAAAGCATCTCCTTCATTAGAGCAATTAGATAGAGTGCATCGGGCTGCCAAAAAAATTATTAACGATGAAGATAAATTCTGTGTATTACGTCCTCTTGTAACTGCATTCCGATCTTTAAAATGCTTCCAAATAGTCGATCAAATTAACCAAAGTATACCACCTGTTAAATTCAATATGGAAGAACTAAATGAATTACTAGGATTGTGATTTTTACCAAGGGAAACACTTTAAAAGTTTTTATTCAAATTCAAGCTAAATCCTCCAAGAAAATTTTATTAAAGCATTTCTGGTTTGAATTTTTTACGCAGATTAAGAGATTTTCCAGAAACCATAAACTGCCCATCTCCCCTATAATGAATGGTTGTTGGATATTTAGGTCTACGCGGCGCATAGGCCCTCACAACTTCAAAAATGAAAAGAGAATATTTCTTCACTTGGCTGGAATCTATCAGTTTACATTCGAAATTTGCATAGCATTCTTGGATAAGTGGAGCACTAACTTTTACTCCTTTTGCTGCCGTTAAACCAAATTCTTTGAACTTATCAATTTCAGCTCCTGTCGTATTTCCTATTCCCACAATCGTATCAGCCATATCAACCGTTGGAATGTTAAATACACATTCTTTACTTTTATAAATCATTTCAAAACTATGATTCTCTGTCCATATATAACAACCTATAAGAGATGGCGAAAATCCCATCACCATATGCCATCCCATCGTCATAATATTCTGCTCAGATTTCCAGGCGGAGCTAACTAAGACAATCGGGCCAGGCTCCAAAAAGCGCCTAATATCATCCACCGGAAAATCGTATTTCTTGTATTTCTTATAAATTTTCATATCCCTCCCTCATTCTAAATAGAAAATATTTGATTTATTTCATACTTTAGAGAAATCGGGCATATTTTTTACATCAAAATATATAACTTGAAATGCTTAAAATCCTCTCAAATAGGAAAATTCCATAGGAGAATTAAAAAACTGCGATCGATTTTATCTGATTTTTTTTAATTCCTCACTTATGGTCTGATAAATCTGATTGAGATGTATATGGGTTGTGCAATAAGGTGGCATTAAATAAACCGTATTTCCTAATGGTCGAATTAAAAGACCTTCACGTAAAAAAGATTCACGTAATTTTAAACCGATATCATTTAGATAGCCATCCGCCTGTTTCGTAACAACATCAAAGGCCGCGATTGTTCCACAAGTTCGAATGTTTTTAACGGTAGCATGCTGCTTTTGTAATTGCTTCAAGTGGCCTCTATGATGGCTTTCCATTTGTTGAAAAATGGCTGTTGATTCATGCAGAAGTTTTAGTGATGCACAAGCAGCTGCACATCCTAAAGGATTGGCTGTATAAGAATGTCCATGAAAGAAGGTTTTCATTCGGTCATCGCTCAGAAAGCCTGCAAAAATTTCCTCTGTACAAACGGTGAGAGAAAGAGGCAAAAATCCCCCCGTTAGTCCCTTTGCTAGGCAGATGAGATCGGGAGATGTTTTAGCTTTTTGGCAAGCAAACCACTCCCCTGTTCTTCCAAAACCCGTCATGACTTCATCGTAAATCAACAACGTCTGATAATCTTTTACTAGTTTTTGTAATTTTTCCAAAAACTGTGGCCGGCACATCCGCATACCACCAGCTCCTTGAACAAGGGGTTCAATAATCACAGCTGCGTATTGACCTGGATTTAAAAGAAAACAGTCTTCAACAGCTTTTAAAGCTTTAGCTTCCTTATCTTCGATATCTTCATCATCGATATGTGTGGTTGGGTAGGGTACAAAATGAACCTTGAATAACAAATCCTGGAACGGTGATGTAAAGAGTGAACGCTCACCGACTGACATAGCACCTAAAGTGTCGCCATGATAGCTTCCCTCAAAACATAAGAAAAGCCGTCTATCATTCTCCCCTTGATTGCGCCAATATTGATAGGCCAGCTTTAAAGCAACTTCTACTGCCGTCGAACCATTGTCAGAAAAAAACACTTTTGAAAAATGATTGGGCAAAACATCTAATACCATTTCAGCTACCTGCTCAGCAGGTTCATGCGTAAATCCGGCGAATATCACATGTTCCAATTGTAAAGCTTGGGCATAAATGGCTTCAGCTATGCGAGGATGTGCATGTCCGTGGATATTCACCCACCAACTAGAAATGCAGTCAAAAATCTTTTGACCTTCATCTGTTATTAAATATGGACCTTCCCCTTTAACAACTTTCAAAGGAGATAAAGTATTTTTCATTTGGGTGAAGGGATGCCAAATCGGAGAATTTTTCATAGAGAACCTTTAGCAAAAAGCTTGGTATGCGTGAAGTAAATGTTGAGGAGAGACAGATGCAAGCGGTTCGATTTCCGCTAAAATAGTGACCTTTCCATAGTGAGAAATGGCATGCGCGTTGACATCATTTTTGGGACCATTCATGACCACGCCTAAAATTGAAATACCGGCATTTCGTAAACATTCAATGGTCATTAGGGTGTGGTTAATCGTTCCAAGAGTGGTTGAAGCAACAATTAATATGGGTATGTTCAAAAGACGCAATAGATCTAAAAGAGTTTGATCCGAATTGAGTGGAACGAGTATTCCCCCCGCGCCCTCTAAAATCAGGTGCGGCAGAGATGTCTGTGGAATTTTAATTAAATCTAAGTCAATTTCCACTCCTTCAAGTTTTGCAGCAGCATGTGGGGAAAGTGGTTTAGAAAAGCAATAGGCCTCTGAAAAAAAATGATGATCAGGTAATTGAGTTGCCTTTTTGACAAAAAAGGTATCCGTTCCATATTCTGAACCTGTTTGGATAGGCTTCCAATAAGCCGCTTTTAATCCATAGGTTAAAATGGCGGATACGACTGTTTTTCCAACATCCGTTCCTGTTCCAGTCACAAAAAATTGGGAAGGAAATGCATTGTGCATGAGAATTCTCCATGGTTATTTCTTCGAAATTACCCTTTGTTTAATCAAATAGGAGTTGATTTCTTGAATAATTTCGTGAATATCTTGGGGAAGTTTAAGGTCTAGCGCTATTTTTCCCAAATTTTTTAAATGAGCAACCCATAAATTTTTAAGCGATTTAAATCCTGTTTCATCAAATTGGATGGATCCTTCTATTTTTTTAATAGAGATGCCGAAGGTCAAAATTCATCTTTTACACTATTGGAAGGGGATCTCTCATTTTCCTTATGTTTACATCTTGTGCGTTTTGATAATAGACGTGTGATTGCTTTGGGTGAAGATGGTATTCGAAGGGATTATAAGGTAAAGTCATTTCATTTGAATCTGGTGGAAAAAAAATACACGATCAAAAAGCTGATTTAACGATCGGACAATATACAAAAAGTAGCATTAATGAATTTGCTTTAAGATTTTTTCGAAAACCAAGAAATCCATAATTCCGAATTTCGCCAAATTCAAAAAGATGAAAATGAGAGAAAAGCTAACATAAAGGCAGAAAAAAAATTGGGGGATAGAACTAGCGAAGAAAACGTAATGAAAAATCTTTACTTAATGCAAAAAATATATCCATTTAATAAGCCAGAATTGCAGAAGAGACGCCATGCGCTTTTGCTTCCTTAGCCGTAAAGGAAAATTTAGATAGAAGAGAATGAAGGACATCAAAGCGGGTTGGCTGTTTCATATCCTAGCCTTAATTTAATAAAAACACCCAAAATATCAATTGGGTTTTTCTATTAAACTTTTATTACTCCAAAAACCACTCGATAAGAAACCGTAATTTCAGAAGGACTCTCGTGATTCCAGGCCTTAATCAATTGTTTTAAGGTTAGAGGTGCAAGTTGTTTGCCCACAGAGGTTGAGGCCCCAATATTTTGCAAATGGCGAAAAAAATGAAGGGCTGAAGGATAAAATAGAGAATAGGTTTGTATTTCGAATACTCCCTCAGGGTAAATACTTTCCAAGTCTTCAACTTTTGGTAAAGGATTCGCTGTATAAGGAAGATGATAAGCCTGACAGATGTTTTTCCACTCAGCAAAGCTCCCCTCAACGAGGGTCGAAAAAAAGAGAATGCCTTCTCGTTTTAGGGAATCTTGCAGTTTAGAGAAGCTTTCTTTGAATCGACTAAACCATTGAAAAGCCAAATTAGAAGCGATAAATGCGTAGGCCTTCTGGGGATAGTTTTCTCCATCTTGCACTGAAAAGCTTAAATTGGAATGGCAATAATTAGATTTGCACTGTTCCACCATTTGAACGGATAAATCTGTAATATCCATCGGTTTGCTTGGAAATAGTGTTAATAGCTGTTTCGTTAAAAAACCGGTTCCACATCCAATTTCGGCACCAGCTCCAGGCACAATTATGGCCTGATAATTCTTTATTATCTGAGCAAGTCGCTCCGCACACATTTTCTGTAGAATAGCCTCTTGTTCATATTGAATGGCTGCCTTTGAAAAATTTTGAGCGATCAATTTTTTAATGTTTTCCATACGCAAAGAGCCTCTAAGAGTTTTTCAATGTGGAAAGTCGTGTGAGCCGATGATAGAGATAACCGAAGACGCGCAGTGCCCTCTGGAACTGTAGGAGGTCTTATGGGAAGTGCTAATATCCCCTGAGTTTCTAAAAATGTAGAAAGAGAGCACGCTTTTTCATCTTCCCCAATCAAGACAGGAATCACATGATTTTTAGCTATTCCAACATCATATCCTAGTTTTCTTATTTCATTACGCAAGAAAAGACTTAAATTTTGGATCACTTCTCTTTCTTTATTTAAATTAGGAATCATGTCTAAAGCCCCCGCAATAGCGCCTACCATAGCGGGCGGTAGAGCTGTGCTAAACATCACACCCGAACATTGATTAACAAGATGCTGTTTAAGAATGTGTGAGCCCGCAATAAAACCGCCAAAACATCCTGCAGCTTTTCCAAAGGCTCCCATGACTATATCGACATCCTCTCTATTAGCAGCAAGCCCCATTCCATTTGGGCCTAATACTCCAAAAGCATGGGAGTCATCCACGTATAGCAATGCCTTAAATTCTTTAGCGAGCTGGCTTAGGCCATCTAAATCAGCTTGATCGCCATCCATTCCAAAAAAAGATTCAGAGACAATTAGGACACGCTGAAAACTTGTGGTATATTGTGTTAACAAACGCTTTAAATGTTGTAAATCGTTGTGATTGTAGCGCAAGCACTTTGCATGGGATAGTTTGGCACCTTGAAGGAGACTATTGTGATTATATCTATCAGACAGGATAAGAGTTTGTCTGTCCGCTAAAGCAGGCAAAACCGTCAGATTAGCCTGAAAACCACTGCAAAAAAGAAGTGCATCTTCTTTTCCAATTGATTTTGCAAGTTTTTGTTCGGTTTCCTGATGGTAGGGCCAAGAGCCACACACGATTCTCGAAGCCGTGGCGCCAGCGCCATATGTTTTCAAAAATAATTGAGATTTTTGAATCACATGAGGATGGGTGGAAAGGCCTAAATAATTATTCGAACTAAAATTGATAAGAGTTTTTGTGTCATAAGAAAGAATCGCTCCATCAGCTTTTTCAAACTTTTTTATAGATCGATTCCGATGGCTTTCTTCTCGTTTTTTTTGTTGTGCCAAAAAAAAGTCTGCCCATGCCATTTTTATTCTTATCGTTGAGACAGTAGCTGAATGATTTGCCTACAGAGAGCTTTACCTTCCGGAAAGGTAACATGCTGAATGGCTTCTGACAGCAAAACCCACTTTCCGTTCTGAATTTCTGTTGGTTGTAAAGCAACTTGTCCAGTTACTTCCGCGACAAAATAGTAAACACTTTTTCGTATTCGCCATCCGGATCGCTGAAATTCGTAATGTTCTTCAAGTGGCTGAGGAAAGAGAATTTGAGAAATAGATAACCCTGTTTCTTCAAAAAGTTCTCGTTTAGCTGCTTGAATATCCGTTTCCCCTTTATCAGGATGACCTTTGGGAAAGCTCCAGTAGCCCGCGAGCATTTGAATTAAAAAAACGTGCCATTCCCCATCCTTTTTTTGGAGGGGAATCACACCATAGCTTAAATCGAGTTGAGTAGAATCAGTCATGAGTATTCGGGTTGTAGGGTGCAAAAACGAGAGTCGCATTGTGCCCTCCAAATCCAAATGAATTCGAGAGAGCGGCTTTAATTGTGAGTTCTTCAGCTGTTCGAGGAACATGAAAATCCAAGCCAGGTTCTGGATTTTCAAGATTTAACGTGGGATGTACTTTGCCTTCAGCAATTGCTTTTACAGTCACAATCGCTTCTACTCCTCCAGCAGCACCCAAGCAATGTCCAATAATAGACTTTGTTGCATTCATTACAACTTTTGAAGGGTTTGGAAGAATCAGCTTTAAGGCATTGACTTCGGCCATATCGCCAACAGGAGTTGAGGTTGCATGCGCATTCACGTAGTTGATATCTTCGGCAGAAATTCCCGCATCCTTTAAGGCTTTTTTAATACATAAAGCAACCCCTTTTCCGTCAGGTCGGGGCTCTGTAATGTGGTGAGCATCGCATGAGGATGATCCGCCTAAATACTCTGCATAAATTGTTGCGCCTCGTGCTAAAGCATGCTCAAGACTTTCTAAAACAAGAACGCCAGCGCCCTCTCCCAAAACAAAGCCGTCGCGATCTTTGTCCCAAGGGCGAGAAGCTTTTGTCGGTTCATCATTGCGTTCTGATAGTGCTTTACAAGCACTAAATCCTGCGAGTCCAATAGGAAGAACAGTTGCCTCGGCTCCCCCGCAAAGCATAATATCAGCTTCACCGCTGCGAATATGAGAAGCCGCCGCGATAATCGAGTGATTACCGGTCGCACACGCTGTTGAAATGGAATAGTTTGGTCCCATGAAGCCAAGTTCTTTAGCTAAAAGGCCTCCGCCCATATTCGTAATGATGTAAGGAACGAAGAAAGGAGAAACTTTTTTGTAACCTTTTTCGATTAGATTTTGGACTCCATCGACGAAGGTTTTCATTCCACCCATGCCAGAGCCAATGATAATTCCGCAGCGCTCTTTGTCTAATTCTTCTTGCTTTTGAGCGTTTAATCCTGCCAATTCAAGGGCTTTTTTACCTGCGACAATAGTGTAAGCAATGAATTTATCAATACGTCTTGCTTGTTTTTTATCGATGTATTCACCGGGATCAAAATCTTTAATTTCACCAGCAAAACGAGTTGGATATTCTTCACAAGGAAATCCAGTAATGGGGGTGATGCCGCTTTTACCTTGCAATAAATTTTGATAAAAGAGATCGACTTCATGCCCTAAACATGAAACAAGACCCATTCCAGTTACAACAATTCGTTTTTTACTCATCGTGTCTCACCCTTTTTTTAATACTTTACCCTGGTATTTTGCGACTAGAATCGATTACGAGATCCACAATTCGCGCTTTGCCGAATAAAGATTCTAGTGCATATTTTTCACGAAGTTCGGGAACAAATAAATGAATAAGGATATCGCCGAAATCGATAATAACCCATTCCCCATCTTTTCCTTCGACATGCAAAGGAGTTAGCCCTAAAGGTTTGACAGCATCAAGGATGGTTGAAGCAATTGACGTCACGTGACGATCAACGGTACCCTCTGCAATGACAAAATAATCTGTCAAAGTCGATACGTCTCTCACATCTAACGCTAAAATATTACTTCCCTTTTTATCGAAAATTGCTTGTGCAATGACATTAAGAATTTTTTCATTCGAATCATTCATCTTGATATTTTAAGCCCCTAAACTCGGATTTTGTTAACTGAGTTTTTAAAAAAGTCTCTTTTTTAATTTCTCAACTGTAAAAATAAAAACAGCAGAAAACATTGTTTGATAAAAATGAGACAAACATAAAATTCAGATTAATAAGTATCCTTAGAGTATAGCTGATATTTCTCTATATAATCCAGTACTTTTTCAGGGACCCAATGGCCACAATAAAGACCCTTGGCAATTCTTGCGCGAATTTCTGTACTGGAAATCTCCATAACAGGGGTAATCGTCATTCCTTTTGAAATGGCCTGACTAATCGGATCATCCCCTCCTTCCCAACAACAGCCCTCTTGCCGGCAACCAACCAACGGTGGGGCAAACTGTACAATTTGTTCCGGTTCTTTCCATTTGAAAAAGGCGGCTAGATGATCATCCCCCATAAGTAAATGGAGCTGGCGAGGGTGAGACCTTAGCATTTCCTGTGCATGCAAAAAACGCAAAGTATCAACTGTATAAGAAGGTCCTTCTTTTTTGGTTTCAATATCTAAAAGCTTAAATTTTGAAATAGGCTCAATTGCCATAGCCACCATCGCTAGGCGGTGCTGACTATCAACTACTTGCTTATCTAATTTGTGCGGATTGATTCGAGCCGGACAAAACCACACTTCTGCTAGATCATGCTTCTCCATTAGTTGAATAGCAAGATTGAGATGCCCAAAATGGATAGGATCAAATGTCCCTCCATAAATACCGATCTTTTCAATCATTGGCTAAACCATGAACAACAATTCGCGATATTTCGGAAGTGGCCATTGGCCATCATCGACCAAAGGTTCAATTTGATCCACAATTTCCCTTAATTTTTGGCAAACAGGAATCACTTTATCGCAATAGGCGCGTGCCTTGTCTTTGAAAAAGAGTTTTTCAGCAGCATGACACTCTTCATCGAGCAAATGGGTATTTTGAAGCGCCTCTTCAACCAATCGATTTAATTTAGAAAGCCACTCTTTTTGCTGAGTGTTATCCAATCCTGAATTAATTTGTTGCAAAAGAGAAATCGTCTTAGCAATTTCTTTTTGCTGACGGATGGCAACGGGTAAAATCTGTGTTTGAAACATGTCTTTCATTAAATTCGCTTCTATCCGCACTGTGTGGGCATAATTCTCTAAAAGTACTTCATATCGACTTGTTAGTTCGCTTCCAGAAAGAATCCCTTTAAATGCTTCGGTAGAACTGGGGAATTTAAAAGCTTCAAAGGCATCGATTGATTTTCTTAAGTTAGGCAGATTGCGTTTGGCGGCTTCCTTTTCCCAATTTTCACTATAGTTATCTCCTGAAAAGCGAATCGCTTGTGAAGCCAGAAGATATTTACGAATGATCGGTATCGAAGCATCTAAAAGTGTTTTATTGGAATAGGAGCGATCTTCTCCAATATTTTGCTCAATTTCATTTAAGATTTGATGCAGACTATTGGACATAATTGTATTCAAAACAGTTACAGCCATAGAAGGATTTGCAGACGAGCCCAATGCACGAAACTCAAACTTATTCCCTGTAAAGGCAAAGGGGGAGGTGCGATTGCGATCTGTATAATCTTTGGTTAGATCTGGGATGACTTGCAATCCAAGGTCATACTTGTGCTTTGGGGAAGAAGAGATCGTTCCTCGAGCCGTGATCGCTTCGATAATCGACTCTAACTGATCTCCCAAATAAATGGAGATAATCGCTGGAGGAGCCTCGTGAGCACCTAAACGAAAATCATTGCCGGCAGATCCAATAGCCGCACGCAACAGGCTCGAATGCTCATGAACAGCCGATAGAGTTGCCGTTAATAGAATTAGAAAATGCAGATTGTTTTCTGGTGAATCGGTAGGATCGAAAAGATTGATGCCTGTATCCGTGCTAATCGACCAATTGCAATGCTTTCCTGAACCATTCAATCCTTGGAAAGGCTTTTCGTGCAATAAACACGACAGGTCATGTTTTAGCGCTATCTGTCGCATCAATTCCATCAACAAGATATTGTGATCAACAGCCACGGAGGCTTTTTCAAATACAGGCGCCACTTCATGCTGAGCTGGAGCAACCTCGTTATGCCGTGTTTTAACAGGAATTCCCAACTTGAATGCAGCCACTTCAAATTCTCGCATATATGCCAAAATACGATCTTTGACACATCCAAAATAATGATCTTGCAGCTCCTGACCTTTTGGAGAGGGTGCTCCGAAGACTGTTCTACCAGCTAACACAAGGTCTGGTCGTAAATTGCGTAAACCCCGATCCACAACGAAATATTCTTGTTCAAGCCCTAAGGTTGAATAAGCTCGGGTTGCTTCAATCCCTGTGAGCTTTAAAAGGCGTAAAACTTCCTCATTGAGTTTTCGATCTGAGCGTAAAAGAGGAATTTTACTGTCTAAAACATCCCCTGTCCAAGAAAAGAAAATAGAAGGAATGCATAAAGTTACACCATCCCCTCCCTCCCAAATGAAGACCGGAGAGCTCGGATCCCAGCCTGTATAACCACGCGCCTCAAATGTTGTACGTAATCCCCCTGAAGGAAATGAAGAAGCATCTGGTTCGCCTTGCAAAAGTTGTTTGCCACTAAACTTTTCAATGACTTGGTCTTCAGTTTCCCAATCGATAAAGGCGTCATGCTTTTCAGCTGCAGCCCCTGTTAGGGGTTGAAACCAATGACAGTAATGAGTAGCTCCAAGCTTGGTAGCCCACTCTTTCATCGCTGAAGCAATGGGATCAGCATATTCGGGAATGATTTTTTCTCGACCCGCTATGGCTTCTTGAACATTTCGAAAGATTTCTCTTGGTAACATTTTTTGCATAACATGTTGATTGAAGACATGTGTTGCAAAAATTTCAGAGGTACTGACGGAGGTTAATTCTTTTCCGAGAGATCGATTACGCTTGCCGGTTAGTTGTAGAGCATTAAAACGAGGATTCATACTAGTCTCCATGTTTTTTTAATCTAGGATCGTCCAGTTATTTTGTAGGCACAATGTGCGTAGCTTTTTGCTTGGATTCACAGCAACCGCATTTCCAACGGCTTCAAGCAAAGGAAGATCCGCAATATGATCGGTATAAGCTGTGCATTGCTGAATCGGCAACCCTTTCTCGTTTGAGAAAGATTTGACATACTTAGCTTTATCGCTTCCCAGTAAAACAGAAGCAATTCCTACCAGCTTGTCATTATCGACAATATAGGAAGTCCCGTTCCAATAATCTACTTGAAATCGTTTAGCGACGTGTTTAACTAAGAAACAAGGAGATGTCGACAAAATCATGGTATAATGATTGGATTTTTTTGCTTCGAATAGCTTGGTGACAACTACGGGATTCATCATTTTTTCAAAATGACAATCTAAAAACTCTTCGATCCAGCTTTCCAGCTGTGAAAAGGAGATGAACTGAAAATAAATTTTTAGGCAGAGAATGTGTAATCTACGAAAAGAACAAAAGCCTATTTTGTGAAATGCATAACACGCGACGAGTAGGAGCATTTTATAGCAGGCAAGTTTTCCTGTTTGGTATAAGTAGACGCCGAATTTAAAACTGCTGTTTTGAGTGAGAAGGGTATGATCGAGATCAAAAACACTAAGATGAGTGGGTGTTTTTATCATAAAATGGGCTATCCATCCAATTAAGTATGTTGAAGTTGATAACGCCAATACTGCGCCCCCTCAAATTTTTGCCTGAGGGGGCATAGTGCCAGAAAAAGGACTAAATCTTTTTCTTTAATTCTGCAATCTTTGCTTCGATTTCTGCAATTCCCGCATTGATTTTTTCAAGACGTTCTTTTTCCGCATTTAGGCGGGAATTCACGTTCAAGGATTGTTCAATGTCGAATCCGGAAGCATTGCTTGCCTTACGTAACACTTCGAGCTGAGCTTTAATTTCTTGACGACGCTCTTGCTTTTGCTTCAAAACTTCTTTGAGCTGCTGCATCGCTTGCTTATCGTTATCGGATAAAGCAAGGAGAGCATTTTCACGGAGCTCAGCGATATAATCGCGAAGAGGTTTGAGTAAACGTTCAAGTTCTTGCTTTTCCAATTTTGATGGAGCCGCATCTGTAATTTTTTGCAAAAGAACATCTCGTTCAGCTTCGATTTCCTGTATACTTTTTGTCGCATAATTTTTCATCAAAGATTCGATCTCACCCTTCAATAAATTCAAGGCATCACGTTTTTGACGATCTTTTTCTTTTACGCGGTTTAAGCGCTCATCTTCTTCAGCTTTTTGCTTATCATGGATTTTCTTGCGAACAATCTGAAGCTCATCTCTTAATGTTTTAATTTCATGCCTTCCTAGCTCCACACCACGCATATAGTGAGTGATTTCATCTATGCCTGTTTGTGCATCTGCGAGAGACATGCCCTCTTGAAAAGCTTGATCCAATTCTTGAATCTTAGCCAAGACACTTTCTGTGTTTTGCTTAAATGCTTCTCTTTGTACCGAGCGTTCTTTCTTACGTTCTTTTTCAAGCTTTTTAATTTCATCCCAGCAAGCACTCAATCGTGTTCGGCTTGTTGTAAAGGCGTAAGTGTTAAGTGTTAAAACTTTTGCAAATCCTTGTAAAAGCTTAATGTCTTCACGAAGATTGAAGAGCGAATTTTCGTGAATTTCGTCTTTAAAGTGTCCCTCAATGAACGCATTTACATCTTCAAGAAAATGATCGCTCACTTCTTTAATTAAATTTTTGCGTCTTGGAAAAACACTATCTCCCGCTTGTGATAAACGTTGGAAGAATTTATTTTTTTGACGAACACGCATTTCTGTTTTAATCAATTCTTTTCGTAAAGCATTAATTCTCGCAGCTTGCGCATTTAGTAAATTCAGTTCTCGTTGAATTTGCTGATAGAATGTTTGCTTTTCTTGAAAAATAGAATTTTCGATTGAAAATTGAGGAAGAGGTAATTGTTGTAGGGCTTGCTCAAACTCAATAATCTCTTTTTCAATTCCTTGAATCGCTATTTCAATTTGCTCAGCTGCAAAAGCACTTTGTTCATCCAAAATGTCTTTTAAGCGACGAGCTTCTTTTGATAGCTCAGTGTATTTATTCCAAAGAAGTGGACGTAAGGGAGACGTCGAATTTTCTTTAAACAAATCTAGGCAGACTTTTCGAATATCCCAAAAAGTACGAAAATCTGGGTTCCCAGATTGCGCTAAAGCGTTTTCCATGCGAGAAATAGCATGCTGCAATTTTCCTTCTCCATCTGGGAAATTGGCAAGCTCGGCTTGAAAGGCCTCTAATGCTGGAGAAGGTTTTCTTACGCTTTCATCGTGAGAAGATTCAAGATCATGTTCTTTCGGATCACTTGATGTATGGTGTTCGTTTTTATTTAAATGTTCGGTCTCTTGATGACCATCAGTATCCTGTGATTGTTCATGACTTTTTTCTGGATCTTCTTCGCGTAAATTTGTACTTTCAAAATGGTTCATGGAGATATCTTTATTGTTGGACATTAATTATTACCACAATTTTGCGGAAACTCTCCGCTTCAAGATTGACAATTCTTTTTTAGGAATTGTCAACAATTGCCCCCTGACCCAAAAACCCTGCAAAACTACGCAGTAGGCCGGTTTCAGGCTAAATCATAGAAGATCCTCATTTTTAGGTAAAGAAAATGTCTGAACCAACTCGAGAAGAAATGAAAACTTATTCAAATAAAAAATTATTTTTTGCATAAATAAATAATTTTAGCGCAACTTATGAATGGCTTTCACTAAATTTTGGACAAGCATTTCAAGTTTTGCTTCTATTCCCTTATCCAGTAAATTTCCTTGAGAATCAAAGACTTGAAAAGAATTGGAAATCGCGAGTTGATCGGGGATTACCCAAGTATGTAAATGACGACAAACCATTCGCATTGTTTGCAGTGCGTTCGTACTCATCTCTCCTCCGAGCACACTAATTAAAGCAACCACTTTCCCCTCAATATCTTCGTTATGCAGTAAATCGAGAGCATTTTTAAGGGATCCGCTCATACTACCGTGGTATTCAGGTGTGGCTAAAATGATTCCATCGGCTGTTTTAAGCATATCGCGTAGAGTTTCGACATCGGGGTAGTTTGCGTATTCTTTCTCGCCGCTGCAAAAAGGAAGATTCAAATCGCGTAATTCGACAATGTGTGGAGTCGCTTCCCAATTTTTGACTTTTTCAAGAGCCAGTTTTAGGGCCATGCTCGTTCGAGAGTGGACACGTAGGCTTCCGCAGATTCCAATAATTTTCATAAGCCAATCTCATAGTCTCTTCGAACCATTTCAACTGCAACCTCCAAATCATGAAGATCTAAGTCCAACCATTGAAACAAGGGCTCTTGCCTAAACCAAGTAAATTGTCTTTTAGCATAGCGTCTAGATGATTTTTTAAAGTCATCCATAAATTTCTGGAAATCTTCTTTTGTTTTGGGCGTTTTAAAATATTCCAAAGCTTGGCGATATCCAATAGCTTGAGCAGCAGACGGATTTTGAAGAAGCCCTTCTTTTTCCAATTTCTCTACTTCTTCCAAAAGACCAGCTTCCACCATTTTTTCGCAGCGATGATCGATGCGACGATAGAGATGCTCTTTAGGACGGTAAAGAAACCAACAGCGAAAATCGTAATTTCTAGGTTTGCGCCTTCCTTTCCAAGAGAGACGGCTGACTTTTTTACCCGTTAAAGTGAGAATTTCCAAAGCCCGGATAATTTTTTGTTTGTCGTGTTTTGTAATACTGTGTGCATATTGAGAATCCAGCTGTTTAAGCTTTTCGTATAGAAATTCAGAACCTTTCTGCTCAAGTTCAGCTTCGAGAGCTTTGCGTAATTCGGGTAAAGAGGGAGGTCCGCTTGGCGGACCGTATAGAAGAGAATGTAAATAAAAGCCGGAGCCACCCGTTATAATGGGAACATTGCCACGACTATGAATTTCTTCACAACATTGCCTTGCTTCATAGTAAAAGTCGACGACATTGTAAGCCTCGGAAACATCGCGAATATCTAAAAGATGATGGGGAATAGCTTCTCTTTCTTTTTGAGTTGCTTTCGCTGTTCCGATATCCATACCGCGGTAAATTTGCATCGAATCAGCGGAAATAATTTCGCCTCCAATTTCTTGAGCCAGCTTTAAGGAAAAAGCCGTTTTACCACATCCAGTAGGACCGGAAATGACAATCACTCTTTTACGAGGTCTTTGAAGATTTACAGGGATTTGTTTTTGAGCTTCAACCGCAAAATTAAGGACAATACGCTCAACTTCTTCTCTTTCTATAACGCCACTCACAACCAGGCCTTTTGTTCCATCTACTAGGAAATGATGCTTGATAAATACGTCTTTTGTGGAATTCACAAAATCAGCAAGAAAAATAGCATATCAGCATCGGTTGTTTTTGCCAAAGAATAGAATGATTAGTGAAAGGCAGATAGAGCGAGTTCTTTAGATGTCGTGATTTCAAGCACATGGTCAAACCCTGACATTTTCAAAACATCCATTACATTTGGTGTTACACAACATAGCACAAGCTTTCCAGAAAAAGCCTTCAATTTCTTTGAGGTTGATAAAAGCATGCGCATTCCAGCACTGCTTAAATAGCTAACCTCTGAAAAATCCATTAAAAGTTTGTAATGCCCGTCATTAATTTTTTCAAAAATTTTTTTTTCGGCTTTTGGTGATGAAATTGCATCGAGTCTTCCTTTGATGTGAAAGATGAGAATTCCGTGTTCTTGCTCTTCACTAATTTCAATCGCGCCTTCCATTAACGCCATAAAACATCCTCATTTGAAACAATCAAATTAAGAAGAAAGTCCAGCCATTTCAGATAATTTACCTTCAGAATCATGGTGGCTTTTTTTATCTAAAAATTGAACCCTTTCGGCGGCAACACGAAGTTTACAACGTTTGTCACCATCTTTGGCATGCCAGACATCGAGCTGTAAACGGCCCTCAATCAAGACAGAAGATGAGCATGATAGGGAATTGACACAATGTTCAGCCTGTTTACCCCATACGACAACATCGACAAAACAAACTTCGTGTTGCTTTTCGCCGTTAAAGCTTACAAATTCACGATTTAATGCTAATAAAAGATCTGTAACAGAAACTCCATTAGGAGTTTTTCGCAACTCGGGTTTGCGAGTGAGACGACCTGCAATTAACACTTTATTTAGTGCGACCATATCAGACTCTTCCTAATTCAAAGTATGAATAATCTGTTTTTTGCCTATTATCTTCACGATATCAAAATTAAAATTTTAGACAAGAATAAAGATCTGGGCACAACTAAATATTTTCTTAGAGGAAAATTATTCGATTAATTCTAAACGAACCTTTAATCCTAAGCGGGCGCAAACCATGGAAGCGATTGTTCTTAATGCTTTAATTGTCATTCCCTTGCGGCCAACAACTTTTCCGACGTCTCCTTGACTAACGCGGATTTCAACAATAACGCCAGGCTCACCTTCATAGCAATTTACGGAGACTGATTGGGGGTCTTCAACTAGATTTTTAACTAAATATTCTATAAATTCTTTCATGTCTTTACTCGGTCTGAGGTTTCAGAAAATGTTAATGTCAGTTTGAAGTAAGCGTGAGAAACTTTACCTTTTCAGGATTCGATAAGACGTTATACTTTTTTTTAAAGGTCCACATCTCAGCTAACCATAACAAGATTAACGAGTTCAGACACTTGAAGTCTAGTTAAAAGATATCGAAAAAAAATCCAAAAAAATAAGCTATTCGCAACATCGGGCTAATCTCATTAAAAAGGCATCCTTTTTAATGAGATTTGTTAGTCTGTGAAGCATTTCATAACATGCTTTAGATATTTGTCTCAATCATTTCCATCAGTTTTGGACCGGCTCTTTTACATAAGTAGATGAAAAATCAGGGGTACTTGTTTCCACCCATTCTAAATATTCACGATTTCCACCCTGAATCATTTGGTATGTGATTTCGGGAACTTGGTAGCTGCAATTTTGCAAGATAACTTCTTTGATTTTTTCAAATTTCTCAAGACGAGTTTTAAAAACCACTTTACTTTCTTGCGTTGTTTCCAATTGGTTATTCCACATGTAAATAGACTCTATCCATGGGGTAATTTGTGCGCAGGCAACAAATCGTTCCTGGACTAGATATCGAGAGATTTTACGCGCTTCTTCAATACTTCCACTTGTCCAATGAACTTCGATAAATGTAGTCATTTATACCTCCCAAATTATGATGTAACTGGTTGGATGTAAGCTAAATGGGGTATCCGAAGATCGACCATAACCTCATTTCCTCGCATCTGATTCATTTCTTCCGTGACCGAAAGTTGTTTCGCTTGTTTATTTAAAAATTCACGCAATGCTAAATAATTGGCTAATCCTTGATGAAAATGCTCGGTATTTAGACGAACCAGTCGTGGAAAAACACATAAAGTCCACTTTCCATTGACTTTTCTTTCTAAAAGCTCCTCAAAAACTAAAATAATTTGTCTTTGCCCATGGCTTTGCGCATAAGCTTTTGACACATCAATTTTTCTAATGTACATACTTTCAGAGCAACATTTTTTAGTCACGAGATTAAAAAGTGACAAAGCTAATTCTAAATGATCCCCTTTAAGGCAACTCCCCCAAATATTTTGAAGATCTTTTGCGCAACCTAGAAATATTTCGGGAAGTTTTTTTGGAGTAAAAAAAGGTTTGAAAGGAAACAAAAAGCCATTTTCATCCATTGCTGTATTGGTAAAATCTCCTAGAAATGCAATCGGCTGCCTAAGGGAATAATCAATTAAAATTGCACTCGGTTTGATTTTTTTGATTTCCGCTTTTTTAATCAAAGAACATGCTAGAAGTTTATGCTTTGCCTCTTCTATATTGAAACGGTAAAGATTGGTTGGGTGATCAATCGACAGATCTAATATTTCTGCTAAAAATACCGTTTTTAGGGCATCAGCATGTGCAGTGGTCTGAACGATGGCTGAAATATTGTATTGTTCATCCCGTGTGCGCAAATCACGAAGGTGTAGATAGTATAAAATTCCCATGCCAACCGAACCAGAAATCAGAACAGTTGACAGGAGAATCCAAACAATGGCTTGGCTAATGGGAATTTTATTGGGCGAGTACGACTGATTCATCTTTGGCTAAAATCTAATGTTGCATAGCGAGGGCGCTGTTTCAACAGCTGATTAACCCGCTCCACTTCTTCGATAGGAGTTGTGGCATAATCGTTCAAAGGATTTGATAGGTTATAAGTATAAAGTGTTTCATCAATGAACTTGATTTTGTTCCCCGCCATTTCTAGCATCGGATATAAAGTTGCTTTATCTTTCATGATGCGAAAATAGCCGCCATCTGCATCTCTGAGGTCGATATCTTTCAGATGTCTCCATAGAAAATACTTAAAAGTTCCTGGATGCCAAAAGACAAAGGGAATATCTCGATAAAGCTTTTGCTCGATGATCATTTCAGGGATAGGTTGAGCATATTTCATTGGCGTTTTACCTGGAGGATAAATTTCACATTGTCCCCAAGTTAAATACACATCGTTATCGGTATAAATCTGATGAATTTTTTCAAAAGCACGGTCGTGGGCTAACCAATCATCTCCATCTATTACAATAATGACATCATCATCTTCGCATTGCAATCCTTTAATCGCCTCCACAAGCCCGAAAAGAGCCCCCTCATTTTTCTCGTGGAAAATGAACTTCCACTGGTTTCTCTCACAAAAGTCCCGGATGATATCTCTTTGCTTGGGCAATGTAGAGCCATCATCAATCACGCAAACGTCAAAGTTCTTATATGTTTGGGATTCAATAGAACGGAGCGTTTTTTCAATAAAATCTACGCTATTAAAAGAAGGAACAACCACTTTAAAACGTTTCATCATATGCGATACCTTGCCGTGTGTTAATAAGCTTTCTTTTCTTTTTGCCTTGAGCGCTGCAGGCCAAGGATGAGTAAGCGGTCAATCAACTCTTCATTAGAAAATCCATTAGCCTCACACATTTGCGGATAGAGGCTGAAGGGGGTAAATCCTGGAATGGGATTGATTTCGTTAAACCAAAAAGATCCCGATTGATCAAGAAAAAAATCGATACGCGCCATCCCCTTGCAAGTTGCAGCTTGGTAAGCTTTTAACGCAATTGCCTTTCCTTCTTCCATCCATTTTTCAGGTAAATCCGCTTGGGGAGTCGATGGCGTCGCATTATCGCGTGAATACTTACCTCTGTAGTCGTGAATTTTTCCCGCTGAAAAAACCTCTCCGGGCGGAAGTACAGTAATCTGATCATTTCCTAAAACGGCAAATTCAATTTCTCTTCCCGCAATCTCATTTTCGACAAGGATAACAGGATCAAACGCAAAAGCGTTGCGAATTGCTGCATCTAATTCTGTTTCATTTGTCACCCTTTGAACACCAATGCTTGATCCAAGATGAACGGGTTTTACAAAAATCGGAAAAATCAGCTTTTCTCGTATTTCGTGAAGAAGGTCTTTTGCCCTGTTTTTCCAATCCGTTTCGCTAAAAGCAATAAAGGAGGATGTTTGGATACCTGCATGTTGCATCAAACGTTTAGCAATGGCTTTATCCATGCAAATTGCAGAGCTTTGATGATCACAACCAACGTAAGGTTTTCCTAGAATTTCTAAGAAACCTTGGATCGTTCCATCTTCCCCAAAAGTACCATGCAAAATCGGAAAAAAGAGGTCACATTTTTGTAACTGCTGGAGAACTTGAGAAGAAATTAAAAATTCTTCACTATCCCCTTCATTTTTTAATACCCACTTCCCTTCTTTAGTAATCAGAAATTCATGAGTCTCATATAAATCTCGGTCAAGCGAGCGACAAATATATTGAGAAGACGTCAATGAAACCTCATGTTCGGTTGACTTACCTCCATACAAAATTCCAATGTGTAATTTGGGAGGTTGCAAATCAATTTTTTGAAGTAATTCAGGGATTGCAGCATGAATATCTCCCGCACCCAAAGTCACCACAACATCATGTGGGAAAAGTGTCTGATAAACTTTTTCCACAATTTCTTTCCGCGGACTATAATAGAAATCGGGACTACGATCTTGGCTTAGCTCATCAAAAACTTTTTGTGTTGTGACGCCAGGAATTTCTTGTTCTCCAGCTGAATAAATATCAGTTACATACACCATGTCCGCTGATTCGAAAATCCCTCGATAGGTTCCAAGACAGTCTTTAGTACGGGAATAGCGGTGTGGTTGAAAAAGAACAATTAATCTTTTTTCCCCTATCGCATCACGAATGGCTCGTAAGGTTACTGCGATTTCGTTTGGATGATGCGCATAATCATCAATGAATAAAATTTCTTGTTTTTGTCCCCGCATCGTACATCTTCTTCCAACCCCAGGAAACGTCGAAAGAGCCTTTCGAATCGCATGTTCTTCAATCCCCATTTGCAAAGCTAAGCCAAAAACAGCCGCACTATTTAGCACATTATAAGAGCCGATTTGGGCAATCTCAATCTGGCGATACTGCAGTCCTCGGAAAGTGATATCGAAAGAAGTTTTCCATCCTTTCTGGGTAAATTGGAGAATACGCAGCTGACAATCTGAATTAAATCCGTAAGAAACCCCTTCGATGTTTAGCTTTTGCAAGCGAGAATCATCTCCACACCAGAAAAGATGATCGGCAGACTCCACCTTTTTTGCAAACTGATGGAAAGCCCTTACAAGCGCTTCTTCCGTCTGATAATAATTCATATGGTCCAAATCAATATTCGTGATAATACCTCCATAAGGAGTATAGCGCAAAAAGGACCCATCGCTTTCGTCGGCTTCCGCTACAAAATAGTCCCCCTTCCCGTGCTGAGCATTTGCATTTAGTTGAGCAATTACTCCCCCTATAGCAAATGAAGGATCTTGTCCGGCATGATGCAACACCCATGATAGAAGACTCGACGTTGTTGTTTTCCCATGCGTGCCTGTGACTGCCAATGTTTTACGGTTTTGCATCAGTAAAGCTAAAAGGTCTGAGCGATGCAACATTGGACATTTGAGTTGCTGGGCAGCTATGAACTCGGGATTGGATTCTTTGATATCGCTCGTGTAGACAATCGTCGTACCCGGTTTTATATAAGACGCTGAGTGTCCGATAAATAAAGTAGCTCCCGCTTCTTTTAAAGCCCGTGTCGTTGAGCTTTCAGCTAAGTCACTTCCAGTTACAGGAATATTTTGGCTTATGAGAATTTTAGCCAAGCCACTCATTCCAATTCCGCCAATGCCAATAAAATGGTAAGTTGTCATACGTATTTCCCCTTAAGGTGATCAACTATCACGCAGTGCAATTCTTTGAATTTCGTATTTTGATTATGAATCGTGATGCTCTCTTTCAAATTATTAAGTCTTAGATCGTCAGTCAGAGCATTCAAAAGCGTACCCAGCTTAACAAAGTTTAAATCTGCTTGCCGGATTTTTACCCCCCCCTTGACCTCTTCCACAATAAAATCCGCATTTTTATCTTGATGTTGATCGGCTGCTTGTGGATACGGGACCAGAATAAGGGGAACCTCGAAAGCCATCGCCTCTGCAATTGTGCCTGCACCCGCACGAGTTAAAGCAAAGTCTGCAGCACTCCAAGCCATATCCATATGCATTTCAAATGGTGTTACATAAGCTTGAATTTGTTTTTGAGCATAATGCAAGCGCACACTTTCGACAGAATCCACATGTCCTGTGATGTGCCAAAACTGGATTTCATTTTTATTGACAATCTCTAAAGCTTTTAAAATAGCTTGATTAAGAGCATCCGCCCCTTGCGAACCACCAAAAATCAAGCACGTTTTTTTGGATGGATGCAAAGCAACTGACGCTCTAGCAGTTTCTTGTGGAAAGCGTTGTTTACTAAATCCTTTGCGTACAGGCAAAGCAATATCCAGGACTTTTCCTTGTAAATACCGACAAGCAGAAGAAAAATGAACCCCTGTAAAAAGAGCCTGTGGAGAAAACAGTTTAATGACTTTTCCGGGGATAGCATTTGCCTCATGCAAGACATAAGGGATTCCAGCTAAACGAGCCGCACACAAAACAGGAAAGGTATAATAGCTACCAAAACCAACAATTAAATCGGGTTTGTAATGTTTTAAAAACTGATAACTCTCTTTAACCCCCCGACAGATATTTCCCATCTCACGGAGAAAACGTAACACCCCTCCTTTTCTGCTCCACATTCCGCAAGAAACTTCGGTAAAAGGAAATGCATTTTTCAAAAAATAAGGATTTGTGGCGAGCTTTCCACCTACAAAATGAATATGAGGACTGACTTCTTGCAATTTTTCAGCTAAAGCAATGGCGGGATAAACATGCCCTCCAGTTCCCCCTGTCGTAATCAAAATGCGTTTTTCCACGCGGCACTCCTGTAATGAAGTCATTAACATAGCGCATTAACAATTCTAAATCCATATTCATCGTGAGCGAAATCTAAATTTTCAAAGGCTTTTGCAAATAATGAGAAGGTATACTTAGAAATGAAAATGAATCAATTTGTGGATCGAATAATTTAGGTAAGTTAAAACTGAATGTTTTTTTTGAAAAATTCTTTCTTTAAGAAAAAGAACGAGGCTTTCTTCCAGCCCTAAAAACAGGAAGGAAGCCCGTCAAAAGGAAAATAGGTATTCTTTTGGACTAGCTCTGGGAACTTAGCTGTTGATTAGCTTTAACCGCTTCTTCCATCATTTTCATTAGGACATCCTTCATTGCAAAAGTAAAAGAAAGCAAAATGTAATTCCTTTTGACGTATAATGTTGAAAGAATAGTATCGAAAACAGTTTTAGAATCTTCGATTCTTAAGTTTTGGAATAAATCATTAGAATTTTCTCCAAATTTTGTTATTCCATTGTCTATTTTTGCTTGAAAAATTTCGATGTCTTCTTTTGAAAAGGAAGTGCCGCTTAGTTGAAGAGAATCAATATATTCGCTCATATTAGTACATAACGTTGCAAAAGAACTAAGAAATTCTTTTTCTTTATAACTTTCCATCATTGGTGCAAAAACATCATCCAATTGAAGTTGAAATTTTGAACGAACATGTTCCCACTGCTCTCGCGGGTTTTCACGAGACATTTTTATTTCATTAAAAAAATCTATTCTGCTTTTATTCAAAGCACGTATATCGGTGACTGTACCCCTAATTTGGCTCATTTGTTCTGAATTAGAAAAGAGAGAAGCCAGATTCCATGTATCTGCTTCTCTAAATAGTTTGGTATTGAAAATCGTTCTTTCTAGCGAAACGAGAGCCTCGTCAAGTTCGCTTTGAGCACAAGATTTTTTCTTTTGGAATAATTGTTCAACCAAACAATGGGTAATGTCTAGCTTTATCATTTGAACAACAAGATCTTCATCAGCATGTATTTTTAAAACATTAGCAAATAATCGATCACAACATTCCTCAAAATTTTTTGCATTCCGTCCTATAGTTTTGTGAATAAGTCCAATGATAGAATTTCCTGTTGTAATGTGACAATCCCTTTGAAATTCATAAGATAACCGAGTCTTAATTGCATCATTCATCAGGCTAAATGCATCCTTATAATTAAGAAGCTGAAGAGATTCCTCAATATCTTCTAAAGAGCAGTTGCTCGCGATTTTTTGTCGAATAATTGTATGAAAGCGCACATATATATCGGCTCTTTTTCCGATTTCAGGCCTTTTTTTGAAAATCTTAATCGCCTCATCATGCGCATGAGCAGCCCTAAACTGAAGAATAATATCCCATGTTTGTTGAGATTGAGCTTTCACTTCTTTCTTTTGCCAAATCCAGGGAAGCGATGCCGCTTTAATAATAAGACATGAGGCCGATAGAAAACCGACAGGAAAAATGATGATTGAAAAAACGGCTGCAGATACTCTAGTTGCTGTGGACACATTTTGCTGCGTTTGCGATATAACAGAAATCTTTCGTCCACCAAACACTATGCTACATGGTCTGGCTAGGGTGTCTAAAACCTTCAAAATAGATGATTTTTTCTCATAATCATAATTATTAAAAACTGAATAAGACATTTTTCTCCCTTCTAAAAAACACATTTAAAATATTGATAAACACTATCAGGAAATTAAATTAAAATGCACTTCATTTTGCAAAATTATCAAGTCATTAACGCATTAGTTATTGAAGTTTACTAGGCTCACTTCTAACCGCTTGAAAGGGATCGATTTAATTTAGCATTTCTAAATCCAATAAAAATTTTTTACGGTCAAGTCCCCCTGCAAATCCGGTTAGACGTCCATTAGTTGCGATGACCCGATGGCAAGGAACAATGATCGAAATGGGATTTCTTCCAATTGCAGCCCCTACAGCTCTGATAGCTTGAGGATGATGGATTTTTAGGGCTACATCCTTATAGGTCCATGTCGAGCCATACGGAATTAGGTTTAGCCGCTTCCAAACTTCCTTCTGAAACAAAGTCCCAAGCATTTCGATTGGCAAATCAAAAGCCTTTCTTTGGCAATTGAAATATTCGTTAAGCTGCTTTTCTGTTTCTAAAATTAAAGGATCATTCTTATCCTCTAACATCTGATCCAATCTGACACGATTAAGTTTTTCATTATCCCATAAAATGGCTAGCAAAGCCCCGTGATTAACCATAATTTTAAGAAAACCTACAGGAGTTTTTATTATTTTATATTTAAGTAATTCCATTTGTTATCCTTTATAAAGAGAAATCAGATATATCAAATGCCTTGAAGATTAATTTGCAAATCTTCCTCATGTATGTCAATATCTTAGGCTATAACTCTTATAAACAAAAATTCGAATTAGCACTCGCCATTTTCGGACATCATTATTAAATAAGGACTATCACGCTCTTATTATATGATAGGCCATACCACGAAGCCATGCTGCCGCACCAACTGGTATATTGAAACTGTTCGATTATAAATTTAAAAATGACAACTAGATTTTTTTTATTACTGTAAATTGCCGATTTTTGTTAACCTCGCTGTTTTTAAGAAATTAATGAAAGGAATCTAAGACAATGGTTAAAAACATTAACAAATATTTAACCCAAGTTGCGTATAACTACGAGAGTTGAAAAATTAAAATTTTGATTTGGTGCTAATAAAAAAGCTTCTCGCCCATAAAATGTTTGTTTACTAAGACGAACAGATTAGGAGAGAAGCTATGAATGATCAGATCGTTGCCATCTATTGCCTCTGTGATGACTATCTAAAATCCGCCGGATTCGCTAGGAACCGGTGGCACAATGAGAAAATGAATGATGCAGAAGTAATGACTGTTGTCATTGTCGCAAGTCGCTTTTTTTATGGCAATATTGAAAGAGCTCGGCTAATGCTTAATTTGGCTATATCAATAGAATGTTAAGTAAAAGTCGCTTAAATAGACGAATACACATCATTCCCGATGATATTTGGGAAAAAATACTTGAATTTTCTCATCAATACAGCTCTTACAGCTATATGGAGAAAGATTTTATTGTAGATAGCTTTCCTGTTTCAGTGTGTCGCAACATTAGAATTAGTCGATCTCGCATTTTCAGAAACGAAAATTTTCGGGGTTATAATGCGAGCAAGAAAGAATATTTTTATGGTGTCAAGGCAACTGTCATCACGAATTTGTCTGGACACCCTTTAAAGATGATTATTGCTCCGGGGAGCGAACATGATCTACCAGTCCTTAAAGTTCTAGATCCTAGATGCCTACCAAAAGGAAGCACTCTATATGGAGATGTTGCTTATATTGATTATGAGTATGAAGATCAGATGCTCAGAGAAGGCATAAAAATGGCGGTTGATCGCAAAAGTAATTCAACAAGGCCTTATGAGATCGAAGATTATGTAAACTTAAGAAGGCATCGAAAGACTATCGAAGGTATTCTTAGTACAATAATGAACTTGATGCCGAAAAAAATACATGCTGTAGTAGCCCGTGGTTTCGAGTTAAAAATCATCCATTTCGTAATTGGAGCTGCAACAATTTTTTGCTTTAACTAGTTATACGCAACTTGGGTTATTTACTTGTACTCATAATAGCGCTAATCCCGTTAACAGGGCATGCTGAAGAACAGTCTATCAAACAAGCGCATAAGCCACCAATTCTTACGACTACGGCAATCATAGAAATACATGAAAGTGAACAATTTAAGGGGATTGTATTGATTGAACGAGGAAAAGCACCATTCGGCAAAGCAATTCCTGGAGGAAAAGTTGAATATGGCGAGACGGTTGAAAATGTTAATGATCTGTATTTAAATTTAATCATTTGCAAAATATTAAGCGCTTCTGTAAGCAAAATTGGCTTTCTTCGAAAAAGTCGATTCCTAAATTAAAAACTGATTAAAGTAGTAATTCCAACCAAAAGGAGAAGGGCTGTTGCCGGAGGTATCACAATAGCTCCAATAATTGAAGCTATTAAGACTGTTGAAGTCGTTCTTAAAACATTGAGGGCTCGGGCTTTAAGTTTACTTGAAAAATTTCTGTGGCTAAAAAGATCGTGTAGATCTTTTTTTGAAATCAATCCATTAAGCTTTGCATCCTTTACGGCCTGTAAAACTGTTGTCTTTCCTTCTTCTAAATCTTTTTTTGTTAATTCTTTAGAAAATTTTCCATACTTGTTATACCCCATATTTAAGATTTCTACTGCTGGTGGGGAAGTGTCTTTTATTTCTTCTAACAGAAGTTTTATCTTATTTTCATAAGTTGCTTTGCTTGGGTGTTTTCCAAGCAAAGCAACGGCATACATTAACTTAAAATTATTTAGCACGGTTTTATGAAGGTTCTCTTCAAATAAAGAGGGGTTTTTTTCTAATAATTGAATATTTTCTTCTAATGCATTAATTCGTTTTTTACGGGGAGCATCAGGCAATGAGGGAAGCCAGAGAAAGTCTATAAGTTTTTTTAAAAAATTGCTAGACATCTCAGCCTTAAGATAAGCTTTTTGATTTTGTAAAAATGCTTTGGAATGATTAGGATTGATGGCTAATTGTTTGTAAAATTCATTGAGATTAGCGTCTTTTGGTAAAAGCTTCCCGATGTGCATTTTTTGCAATTTATCGATCTCTTTGTGAATCTTAGAACCAGCCTCATCTTCAAAATCATTAATTTTTTTTATAAAAGAATCTATAAATTTGTTTGCAAAAATATCCATTTCTAATTGTTTTGAATACAGATTAATTTTTTCCCTTTGTGCATAAACTTTTTTAAGTTTTTCAGCCTTTCCAAGGGGATTATTATCTTCTTCAGGAAGGATAAGTTCTTCTTCAGGAAGAGCAGGTTTTTCAGGACGTAATTTTTCTAAATCTTCTTTTAACGAATCAATTGATTGATGAGGTTTATTAAAAATAGCATCAAAAATAGAATATAATTCTGAATTATCCTCCTTTAAATTATCTATTAGAAAATTTAAATTTCCGTCGAAATCTGCCGTCGGTTTATTGATTATAAACTGGAGACGATTGAGATTCCGGTGACTTATAGGTATTTTAGCTTTTGCAAGCTTAGAATTTTCACACGCATCGCTTAATGCTGAAGTGACCATATCGAATAAATGGTTACTAATCATTGATCCCTCTCCACACAATTAATATAATAATTATTATACACTTTTATTATATGGCAGTTCAATAATTATAACTTTTATTCCATCCGAACTGAGAAGAAGTGATGAAGGTTTGGTAAAGAAAGCCAGTAATCTGCTGATCCCTTATACAGGATAGACCTCTTCTATAAGAAAATGTTAGCCTAGGAGTTCATTATGTTGGAACGATCAGCGTGCATGTATGCGGAATAACAGCTAATGAAATGCAGTATGGCTTGGGAGCTCTCGAATCAATATACCACCATTGCCCTTCATCGTCTTTACGCAGTGCGACTAAATGTCCTCGCGTTAAGCTATAAGTCGCGTTAACGCCTGGTGGAGAAGGCATATGATAATCTGTAAAGCCTATATTGGCGATAATGACCCATTTTGCATCGTTTCCTATGTAATTTTCCATCGCTTGTTGCTTCGAATTCTCGATGCCAGGTAATTCGTTAATAACAGAGTCTTTTACTGATTGCGTAAATTCCTTTTCTAAAATGTACTTTAAAATACCGATATCGACATCAACATTTTCTGGTTCATCAATTAAAGCTTGAGCGTCATCTTCTCCATACTGGTGAACTGCGACGAAACCATCTTTCACTAATTCTAGAAATCTATCTTGCAACAAAGCATCTGCTTGCATGGCATTGTTAATGCAATAACGGCCACAATGACCCAATCCTAAGCCCTGTTCATTAATTCTTTTTATTTTGCCTGAGTCTTTGATTATTCTTATTCCATTCAATTGGGCTTGTGTCATTCGATGCGGAGTTGCCGTACTGCTGTAGTTATCCATTAAAAAGCCGTGTTCGTCCGGAGTCATCTTTTGAATGTCTTTTGGATGAAGGTTTTTTAAACTCTCAGCTGAAATGCGTTTAAATGATCGCCTTGCTACTTTATTTACATCACCGGCACTTGAAGATTGCAGTGGAGATGTTCGCCCCTGTAATTTTTTTAAACCACAATAAATACCGCACCCTGCATGCAAAAGCCCAAAAGTAAAGATTCCTAGGAGGACACTCTTTTTTAAATTTTTTTTTCGCTCTTCGGGGGTAGGAGAATCCTTTGGAAAAAAAATATAATGATTGTAAAAGTTCCATTCGGATGAATGATTTGAATGAAGAGAGTGAGTCATAATAATTTCACTATTATTTTTTACTATTTTATTACATTCTATCACATTTTTCTAATAAAATCAACAACCAAAAACATTAATAATATCTTTAAATTGCCTATCCATTTACTCTCGTTGTTTCCTTGCCTTTTTTTGATAAAACGAGTACTCTAACAACCTTATTCTAGTTTCGTGAATCATAGACGGAGATCTTCATGACTTTAAATAAAGAAACGTTAAAAAATTTAGCGCAACTTAGCCGCATTCGTTGCTCTGAAGAAGAGGAAGAAGCCCTCCTCAAAGACCTTCAAAGTATTTTAGATTACATTGATGAGCTTAAGGAAATTGACACAACGGATGTCAAAGCTTGCAATCATGTCTTGGAAGACATTTCAAATGTGACTCGCCCAGATGTTGTGGGAACAACCCTCCCACGAAAAACATTCTTAGACAACTCCCCTTCACAAGTCAGCGGAATGATCAGAGTTCCTCTTGTGATTAAATCTAAATCATGAGGACGATTGACATGCATCATTTATCTGCAATTGAAATTCGCGACCGTTTTTTACGTGGCGAGGTTTCGGCTATAGCGATTGCCCAACATTTTCTTTCCCGCATTGAGCAGTATGATTCTCAAGTCGGTGCGTTTCTTTCTGTATTAAAAGATCGCGTTCTACGTAAAGCTGCCGAGCTAGATCGAAAGAAAGCCGCAGGAGAAAAACTAGGCAAGCTAGCTGGTATTCCCATTGGAATCAAGGACAACATCCACATCGAAGGTGAAATCACCACATGTGCTTCTAAATTTCTGACAAATTTTAAAGCGCCTTTTTCTTCTACAGCTGTGGCTCTTTTAGAGCAAGAAGATGCTCTATTGATTGGGAAAACGAATTTAGATGAATTTGCGATGGGCTCTTCAACCGAAAACTCTGCCCTGCAAAAGACATTTAATCCCTGGAACCTAAAGTGTATCCCCGGTGGATCATCCGGAGGATCGGCTGCTGCTGTTGCAGCGCGTCTTTGCCCAATTGCTCTGGGAAGTGACACGGGTGGATCAATTAGGCAACCTGCTTCACTTTGTGGAGTCGTGGGTTTTAAACCCACTTATGGAAGAGTCTCCCGTTACGGATTAGTAGCTTACGGATCTTCACTTGATCAGATTGGTCCCATTACAACGAATACTGCCGATGCGGCACTTATCATGGAAGTCTTAGGTCAACATTGCACAAAAGATTCAACAAGTCTTTCCTCTGCAACAGAGGATTATTTACATCACTTTGATGGAAATGTTAAAGGGATGAAAATTGGAGTTCCTCGTCAATTTTTAGAAGGTTTATCAGCTGAACCAAAAGAAATTTTTGAGACCTCCCTAGCTGTTTTCAAAGATTTAGGTGCGGAAATAGTGGATGTGGATTTAGACATCCTCAAATACTCATTAGCCGTTTATTACATCCTTGCAACAGCCGAAGCTTCGACAAATTTGGCCCGCTTTGATGGGATCCGTTATGGACATCGCTCCGCAAAGGCCCAAACTTTGGATGAAGTTTACGAGCTTTCTAAAGAAGAAGGTTTTGGAAGCGAAGTTAAAAGACGTATTATTTTAGGAACATACGTTTTATCAGCAGGTTTCCAAGACGCTTATTACAGAAAAGCCCAAAAAGTGCGAACGTTGATGCTTCAAAAATTCAAAGAAGCTTTTCAATTATGCGATTTAGTTGCAACACCTGTGTGCCCTTGTGCAGCATTTGAAGCTGGAGCGATTAAGACACCTCTGGAAATGTATTTGGAGGATATTTACACCATTTCGAGCAATCTAGCTGGTGTCCCTGCTATTAGTATTCCAAGTGGCTTCACACAAGATCACAAACCTTTAGGTCTTCAGCTGATTGGCCCTCAAAAGCATGATGTTGCTGTTTTACATGCCGCAAATGCCTTTGAACGTGTAACAAATTATCATTCTTTTATCCCTGAGTTCGTGAAATAGGAGCTTTACCATGACACAAGAGTGGGAAACCATTATTGGATTAGAAATCCATGCCGAGTTGAACACAAAATCAAAACTATTCAGTGTAGCTCCAAACCGCTTTGGGGATGAACCGAATACCAACATTACGGAAGTCTGTACGGGCATGCCAGGAGCTCTGCCTGTTTTAAATCAAGAAGCTGTCCGTAAAGCCGTGCAATTAGGCTGCGCTGTACAAGCGCAAGTAGCACATTTTAGTACTTTTGACCGAAAGTCCTACTTTTATCCTGATAGCCCGCGTAATTTTCAGATTACTCAGTATGAAAATCCCATTGTTATTGGTGGGACAGTCATTGCCGAAGTAGATGGAGTCGAAAAAGCTTTCGCTATTCATCATGTCCACCTGGAAGACGATGCAGGGATGCTCAAGCACTTTTCCACTTTTGCTGGAGTTGATTATAACCGTGCTGGCGTTCCTCTTGTTGAAATCGTTTCTGAGCCTTGCATGCACACTCCTCAAGAAGCCGTCGCTTATTGTTTGGCGATCAAAGCTATTTTACAATACATCGATGCATCTGATTGCAACATGGAAGAAGGTTCTCTGCGGGTGGATGCTAACATTTCTGTTCGTCCCAAAGGGGAAAAAGGATTTCGAAATAAAATTGAAATTAAAAACATGAATTCCTTTAGCAATATGGAAATGGCTTTAACTGCAGAAATCAAACGGCAAATTCGTGAATATACGAGCCGTCCAGATGAGCCACACACATCGATTATTAAGCAGGCCACTTATCGTTGGGATCCGGACCGCAAAGAAACGGTTCTGATGCGGACGAAAGAATCTGCGGATGACTATCGTTATTTTCCAGAACCCGATTTAGTTCCAATTTTTTTAACTGATGCATATATTGAAGAGATTAGAAGATCCCTTCCGGAGCTTCCTCTACAAAGAGAAAGACGCTATGTCAGTGAGCTAGGTCTTTCTGCTCACTCTGCTTTTGTCTTAACAAGCGATAAAAAGCTGGCCGATTATTTTGAAGAGGCACTAAAAATAAGCTCTAATGCACGTAGTTTATGCAACTGGCTCATTGTCGAGTTTGCCGGTCGCTATAAAGAAAGCGGTAAATCAGTTATTGAAAGTGGTATTACAGCAGCGCATGTGGGCGAACTGATTAACATGATTGATCAGAAAGAAATTACAGGAAGAATCGCAAAATCGGTAGCGGATGAGATGGTGTTACACCCTGAAAAATCCCCTAAGCAAATTGTGAAGGAAAATCCCGATTTCTCACCTGTACACGATCAAGCTGAAATTGAAAAGCTTGTGACACAAGTTTTAGCAGATAATCCACAATCAATCGCCGATTTTAAGGCAGGCAAAGATAAAGCTTTTGCTTTCCTCGTCGGACAAGTGATGAAGCTGACCAAAGGAAAAGCCTCTCCTGAAGTTGTTAATGAACTTTTAAAACAAAAAATTCACTCTTCATAAGCAAAAGATTCTTGATTTGCTTGTAAAATGTCATGTAAGATGAGCAATCTTATTCCCGGCCGCTGTAGAATATATACAGCGGCTTTTGTGACATTCACGACAAGGAACTTTTGTGCTTCGTATACAACGTTCTCTCTATTTTCAGATCGTCGATCTTTATCCAGAAAAATTAAAGCCTTCTATCCTCTATGTCAAAAGTCGCATAAATGAAGTAATCCATCGCTTTATGACAGGACAAGTAAAACATGGATGTTCTCCGGATTTCGAACTCCAAAAACAGGGTTTTAAATACATTGCCGGAGAAAAAGATACTAAAATATTTTCCATAAACGAAAATTCTTCTTGGATCATCAAAACGCAACGCCCTAATTTCTACAAACAATTTATTGGTGTGGAAAATAAACAAGGAAAAGTCGTTTTTGATTTAGAAGGTTGTTTTATGAAGCAAGCCGTATTAGCTTGGGAGATGAGAAAAATCATCCACATTCATAAGTTTGACAAATTGAATGTCACAAAAAAATACCTTTGCTCTTATCCTAATAACCTTTTTAAACCTAAAGATGGGCAATCTAAAAACTATTTTTTCTTTGAAGAATATGTTCAAATAGGAAGCCCGAAAGAAAAGATTGCAACTTTAAATAGCAAATCCCCCGAAGAAATTCAGATGATTTCCAAACAACTGTGTGGACTTGTTAAAAAAACAGGCTACACAGGCTTGGATTTAGATAATTTGGCTGTGGATGATCGCGTGACTCTATTTGATACCAAACCGATGAAGTTGTCGCGCTTTAGCCGCATTTGTATTTCGAAACGACTCAAATGTGCCAGGATTGGTTTGCAAAGTTTTTCAGACAGCCTAATGGGGTATGCTTCTCAAAACCCAGGTGAGTATCAGGCATTTAAAATCTTTCAAGAAGATTGTGCCAAAACAATCAAAGAAATTAAAAAAGAAGAGAAGAAACGCACTGTGATCGTTATTTTAAAAGTCCTTTCTTGCGTTTCACTTCTTCCGATCCCAATTTATTTGACACTTTACTTTGCTAAAAGAACGTATTCGAATAAACAAACCCGCAAAACACTTATGGCTGCACTTCAAGCGGATTAGATGCTTGTGCTGTGGATTGGCGATGCATCATCTGCCATAACACGCGGAATCCCTCACACGATTGTAAAAGTTCCTCTTTTGTCCCTTCCGCAATTTTTTGCCCTTTTTCTAAATAAATGATGCGATCCGCATCTTCAATTGTAGACAATCTATGGGCAATAATAATTTGCGTCATCTGACCACGCAAACGATGGATCGCTTGCTTGATATGGAATTCACTCATCATATCCAAAGAAGAAGTCGCCTCATCCATCACCAAGATTGGAGCACTTTTAACAAGAGCGCGGGCTATTGCTAGACGCTGCTGCTGTCCACCTGAGAGATTTTTTCCGGCCTCACAAAGTTCCGTTTTGTACCCTTCAGGAAGCTGACAAATAAAATCATGTGCATGTGCTTTTTTTGCCGCCTCTTCAATTTGATCAGTCGAAAACCCCCGTCCAAAAGCAATATTTGAAGAAATAGTATCAAGGAAAAGAAAAGATCTTTGGGGAACAAAGGCAATCATTTCACGTAATGAGCGTTGGGTATAAGCGTTTAATGGTTGTCCATCAATACGAATTTCCCCTTTCTGTGGATCGTATAAACGTGGAAGCAATTGTACAATTGTCGATTTTCCTGCACCAGTTGGTCCTACAATTGCGACAAATTCCCCTTTGCGAATTGTGAAAGAGAGGTCTTTTAAAATCCAGCTCTCTCCATAACGAAAGGAGACATTATCAAATTCAATCTTGTCCTTAAATTCAGAAAAATCTTTTGAGTGCTCTTGATCTTCAATATGAGGCTTAATATTCATCACCTCTAACATCCTTTCGGCAGCAGCAAGACCTCTCTGAATATGGCTATTTTCTTCGGCAAACTTTTTGATTGGCTCATAAAATAGATATAATAGCCCACAGTATACGATAATTTCTGAAACACTCATTTTTAAGAAATAGAGACCGTATAGCAAAGTAATCGCCAAAAAAAACATCGCTATCGTATGCATCACGGGTCGTGAAGAAAGATCATATTTAGCGCTGCGTTGTTCAAGCGTTGCCATGCGATCATTTAAATCACGGTATTTGCTGAGTGAAAAGTTTTCCATCGCAAACATTTTAACAGTTTGCACTCCTGCTAAAAAATCAATTAAAACAGAGGCAAAGCGTTCTTGGTTTTGCTGAATTTGCTTTGAGATCCGCTTCACTTGCTTGGCAATATACCCAATCGGAATAACAACTAAAGGCAAGCCTAAAAAAACAATAAGGGAAAGCTTCCATGATGCATAAAAGCAAAGAAATAAACTCGTTACAATTGTAAAGGGCGTGTGCACATAATTGACCAAACAAGCATTGAGCGCTTCCGCAATTTGGGCAGCATCTCCAACAACTCTCGAGGATAAGCTTCCACTATTGTATTGTTGATAAAAGCTCATCGGAAGCGACTGAATATGTTCAAAGTATTGTTGGCGCAAATCTCTACTCACCCGAATAGCTAAGATACGAGTAGAAAAACGATAAGCAAAAAGGGTAGATGCTTTAAATAAGGCCACAACAACCAAAAAATAGGCAAGATTTGTGAGATTTTTGGAAATCGGGAAAATTTGATTCAGTCGTCCTAATACACTGGAAATCAAATCTTTTTTCTTGTGCTGCTGAATAAAATCCTCCGCCACCTGACGAGTTACCCCTTCATCTGAAGGGCTCAGCTCATGCCAACGATCCCTCACTTGTTCAAAAGAGACTTCATCATTCACCGATAAATGACCATTCTGCACAGGAGCAAATAATTCAAAAAATTCTATCCCCGCAGGACCTTTGGTGATCACACCTAATGCAAACATTTCCAATTGTGAAGCGATTGTCACTAAACACATGGAAACCATCGTGAATATAATTAAAAATAAGTGCTTGCGGTTTGTAAGAGCCGCTTTAAATAAATATCTCATGCTAATAAAGGCTTTGTTTTGTGCTAAGAAATTGGAAACTAAACAGCGAATTGTCCCATCTTTCTAAATTTGAGGTATCGTTGTTCAAGAAGTAAAGGCGGCGGAATCATCTGTAGAATTTGCCATTGATCAATGATAAATTTTTTAATATTTGTGTAAACAACCTCGGGATTATGATGTGCTCCCCCTAAAGGTTCGGGAATAATCGCATCAATCACCTGAAGAGGAAGCAAGTTTTCTGCGTTAAGTTTCAAGGCCGAAGCAGCTTCGACATTCTTTGATGCATCTTTCCATAGAATAGAGGCACAGCCTTCTGGCGAAATCACAGAATAATAAGCATGCTCTAGCATTCCCACTGTGTCACCAACACCCATCCCTAAGGCCCCCCCGGAGCATCCCTCTCCGATCACAACGACAATAATCGGCGTGGCAATACGCATCATTTCGCGTAAATTTTGGGCAATTGCCCAGCCTTGGCCACGTTCTTCAGCCTCTAGACCGGGATAAGCACCTTGCGTATCCAGAAGAGATACAACAGGTAAGTTAAATTTTTCAGCCATACGCATTAATCGCAGAGCTTTCCTAAATCCTTCTGGATTTAGCATTCCAAATTTACGTTCCAAACGACTTTCAGTATCATTACCTTTTTCCTGTCCAATTAGAACAAATTTTACACCTTGAATTTTTGCAAGGCCTCCGATAATGGCTCGATCTTCGCCAAAAGTGCGATCTCCACACAATTCCTGAAAACTTTCGCACATATTAGTTACATAATCAATTGTGTGTGGACGAGAAGGATGGCGGCAAATCATGATTCTTTGCCAAGGTGTCAATTCAGAGTAGACCTTCTCTTTTAATTTTTCTAACTTCTGCTCAAGTTTGCGAATTTCTGCTGTAAATAAAGGATTATCTTGATTCTGTTTTTTCAGATGTTCAATTGTTTTAATATATTCATTTATTTGTTTTTCATGAGGTAGAACGTCCAAAAATACACTCCTAAATGAGATGTTTAATGTAATTCTTTACCAGGCAATTTAGCCTCGTAAAAATCCTTGACTAACTCAATTACCGTTGGTTTAGTCACAACAATAGCAAAAATTTCTTCTATATCTTCTGTGGCAAGACGAATGCAGCCATCGCTTTCGTATTTGCCTAAACTGCTGCGAACTTCGACAAGTTCTCCCCTTTCATTTAGAGCCCAAGGAAGGCCATGAATTCCAAATCCTTTGGCTGGTGCACTGCAATCTTCAATTTCTTGTTCAAAAGGAATCCATCGGGTACCAAAGACTCGAATTAATTCTGTTTTCTGTCCTTGATAATAACCCATTTTATTAGGCTCGTAAATGGCTATCTTATCCCCCAGCTTATACTTTCCCATCGGGGTTAAAGAGCCAGAGGGCTTAGAAGCATCGGGACGGCCTAATCCCACCGCGTATGTTTTTAAAAGAACACGCTCATCGGATTCAAGATCGTGGTAATAAAACCAGAGTTTTGCTCTCGATAAATCGACTAAAAGGTAAAATTCTAGCGGACGATCTTCTTTAAACACAGCAAATCGATCGCCTTCTGCAATATCTTGTTTTAAATAATCAGGCTTTCCATTCAAGCTCCGGGCGATAAAGTGACGTGAGGTGTGATAGTGCCCTGCATAATCAGATAGCCATGCTGGACGCCCTTTTTGCCAGGAAACTCGGCTTTTATAAGTAATAGTTTCTACAATAGGCAGCTGTGGTGCTGTGATATTAAATAGTTCAGCAATTCGATTAGCATGTGGAAGCTCAGAATCTGAGCGCATTTTTAAGGGCATTTCAGCTGGAAAAGAAAGCTTTGATAAATTTTCATCGAGAACTCTAACTTCTTGTTCTAAAACAATATCGCCAGCTGGGACAACCAATTCGCTATCGCCCGTTTTTTTCTTAGAGTTCTTTATTACAGAGGCAAAAAAAATAGAACCAAATAATAGCACTGAAACAATGATAAATAGCTTAGGAAAATTCATTTGCTGCTCCCTGTGATCTTTTTACACAAACTGAACAGAATCATAAGAGTTCGGAGAAATTTTGCCAATTGAGTTTTAAGATTATCTCAAAGATTCTAATAATAAAAATCTTTTTGATCGATTCAGTCGGTTTCCTCGGGATCCATAAAGAAGGTTTTCTTACTCCTTCCAGCCTTTACTACGTATGCTCATTACACGTTTTCATAACAAGCTTTACTGTTAAATATTTTATATTTTATAAAAAACATAATTAACTATAAAACAACTTAAATTAAACAATCAAATAAATAATAACGGGAAAATCAAGCAAAGAAAAGCGTCATTGGCTAGTTAAGATGGATATCCCAATGAAATATTTGCTGAGAGGAATCAACGCGATAAGCAATTAAAAAATCAGCTCCCCAAAAATTATCTTCGCCAGCAAGCGGAATGACTTCCACATCCCCTTTTACAGATGGTGTCTCAATGAGAAGAATAGAGTCTCCCTTCTTCAATTGAATCAATTCACTAGTTCCCCGATAATGCGCAAAGGTTTTCGGATAAAGAGTTGCCCCTTCTTCTACCGAACAACTTTCAGCGGATACAAAGAAAACGAATGCCAATTCATGCACTTGGTCAAGTGAGACAAAATTAGCGGAAATAGATAATGTATTTTCTTGCATGGCAAAGCTTTGTTCAACTTCAGCCCAAACCTTGCTAGAAAGTCCGTTTCGGAAATTAGGCAAAGACTGCATGTCCATTTGCTGCGGGGTCAAACGCAAGGTACTTTTAATTCTAAAGCCATTTTCAGAAAGATTCATTTTCCAGGCAGGTAAATTAGACTGAAAGCGAGATCCTTCTACTCCGAATCCTTGGCAATCCCCCAGAGGAAAAAATTGTGGACCATAATTGACAATTTCAACTTGAGCTTGCTTGATATAGCCCAGCCCTGTTTGCCCTCCATTGCCTGCACATAAGATAGTATTTTTTGCTGAACGACATCCAATTAACCCAACTTCCTGATCAAAAACCCAAGGATCTAGCGAAAATGCTTCTGAAGGACTCACGTTTCCAATTTGACTTAGATACATATGAACAAGCAGGAGATCATCCGGCAATCCTTCAGGAACATACTCTTGCAAATAATCCAGTTGCCGAGCGGCGACTAATCCGAAATTTGAATCATCGGTTAAAACGGCAATCGCCTGAAATAAAAGATAATTCGAAATTAAATGATGTTTAAGCGAGGCATTTTCTTCGAGAACAAAAAGACCGCGTATAGGAGAATAATCAGGGTTGAGTGTATTTAAGTGCCATTTAGCAATATATTGAGCTGCTTCTATTAAAGAAGGCTCTTGTTTTAAATGACCCAAAATAGCCCAAAAGAATCCCAAGTCTGCGTGAAAACGACCATGTGTGGTTTTCCCCCAGCTCCATAATCCTTTCCATTCCAAAAAAGCGGCTCCACTTTTAAGCTGCGAGGGCTTTGGAAGAATAACTGGCTCCCCTATTAAAGCACCCAGAACCGATTTGAGAGCGGTTGCCAATTGAAATTCTTCCCAAACTTTGATTTGACGAAAATTTTCAATCTTTTCTTGCAACCAGATGGAATAAGGCGGAGGGCAGTCTTTATTTAGAATGCCGATCAAAGCGAGTGTGAAGAGTTGGAGCCCTTCAGATATTATTTCGAAGGGGTTTTCATAATCTTCAATAGATGTAAGCAAATCATCAAAATGATGAATATTCCCAAAATCAAAAAATTGGGAATTGAGAGTCGCATAGATAAGCGAGGTTCTTAGTGAAGAATGGTACAAGTCTTTGCACTGTTCTGCTTGTAAATTTTTTAAATCTAAATTTGTCATTACAGGGGCTTTATCAATATTACACGCATACCATTCTTAACACGATTTTCTTATTACGGATCTTTGGACAGATTGCAAAGAGATCTGTCGTTATTCAACACCCGTATTACTCCATAGAATTTCAAAAGAGAGCAAATGAGGCTCAAGCAACTGCATTTGCCTTCACGGCTCAACTTTTTGATATGACAACCTTATTTTTCGATAAGTTTGCGCATTTTTTTACCTGGAGTGAACTTTACTGCAGAACGTGCTGGGATAATGATAGGCACTGCAGCATTTTTAGGATTACGACCAATTTTTTGTTTACGTTCAACTACTTCAAACACCCCAAAATCACGAAATTCGAGTCTTTCTCCTTCCGCTAAAGCTTCTGTCATTCTGTCCAGAAAAGCCTGGATGACATTTCTTACATCATTTGGATGAATTTGCTTTTCCTGGGCGATTGAGTTGATGAGCTTCTTTTTTGTCATCGTGCTTTTTTTTGCAAGAGTTGTTGTCATAACTGTAGGACTCCTTAAAGTTATAAAGCTGCTATAGGCTGTGGCTTAATGCTTGGATTATCACTGATATTCTCGTATCCCTTTCATTTACAATCAAGCGATTTTTCAAATTCAGTTTACTCTTCGTCAGGTGTATAAGCAATGTTTTAGCGAAGTTTCTTACGAGTGCTACGCTCCCACTCGATGAACTCAGGCCATTCGGCTTGAATGTCCAAGGTCATGAATTTCTCTATCATACGAAACAAGAATTTCGTTTCAATAATATTTTTTTATAATCTGTTTTTTTTAAACAGAACATTCTCCAAGATCAGTCAATCTTCTCGGAAGATTGAGAAACTCGAACAAGTATTTTATTTTTTTTACCGAAGGCAATCAACATAAGATTGCCATCAATTAAAGCTTTTGGCGTTAAAATATAATTTTCTTCTTCAATCCTAAGATTATTAAGATAAACGCCTCCATTTTTAATCAACTTTCTTAAATCGCCTTTGCTGCGTTCAGGAGTAATTTCGCTGACAACATCAACTAAACGACGATTCAGAATATTTTCCATAGAAACAGTATAATTTGGCATATCATCTGCTAAATTATTTAAGACTTCTGCATCTAAGGCGGTTGCTGCACCAGGTGCAGCTCCTTCTGTGACTTTGAGCGCAATGCGAAGCCCTTCTTCACCATGCACAATGCGTGTAACTTCTTCAGCAAGTTTACGCTGAGCGGTGTTGGCAACATAATCGCTTTGAGTCATCATCTTTTCATAGATTCGAATTTCGTCCATTTCCATAAAGGTCAGGATCTTCATTAACTTGATCACATCCGCATCTGCTACACGAAATAGATACTGGTAAAATTCGTACGGAGAAAGCATTTCAGAAGATAGCCAGATAGCTCCTTGTTCTGATTTTCCAAATTTTTTCCCATCACTACGTGTTAGAAGAGGAAAGGTCAATCCATGAACCGCTTTGCCTCTCACTTTACGTACAAGATCCGTTCCCGCTGTGATGTTTCCCCATTGGTCACTCCCACCCATTTCGAGTGTTACCCCGTGATGATCATAAAGATGCAAGAAATCGTACCCTTGTAATAGCTGATAGCTAAATTCGGTAAAACTGAGACCCTCTTCGGATTCCAAACGGATTTTAACACTATCTTTAGCAAGCATCGTTCCTACACGGAAGTACTTTCCAACATCGCGTAAAAAATCAACAAGCGAAAATCCCTTAAACCAATCATAATTATTAAGAATGATCAGTTCGACGTCTTTTGAGGAATGTTTCAAAACCGCTTCGATATTTTTTCTAATTCCATACAAATTTTTTTGAATGCTATCATCGTCTAGAATATTGCGTTCTTTGCTTCGGCCGGAAGGATCTCCAATCATGCCTGTAGCTCCCCCTACGATAGCAATAGGCGTATGTCCGCAGCGCTGAAACCATGCCAAGCCCATAATTGCAACCATATTGCCCAAATGCAAACTTTCCGCTGTAGGATCAAATCCACAATAGACCTTTAAAGGTGTTGAGGTAATTTCTTTAAGGTTGTTGCTTGTCATGGCTTCGATGAAGCCCCGCTCTTGAAGAATATCTATGACATTTTGCATGACAAATTCCTAATATGGATTTTAAAACGATGAACTGCTTTAGGTAGATCTGAATGGAGGTATTCTGTATTGTTAAGTGATTTTCTGTCAATAATCTACAGCTAATTTTTCCGTTTCCCTACATAAAATTTTAATTATTATCTATTAAAGACCATTTATAGGCCTTTTAGGTTGAACGGCGTAGTCTACATAAAAACATGCTCGACGAACTAGAGTATAAAATACTCCTTTATTTCAGAACAGAAAATCATTTCTTTAACCAACAGAAAAAATTGGGATCGAAAAAACCACTCACATATATGCTACGAAAGCTTTTTAAATCCTCAATCAGTGGCTCACTTTTTTTTTAGCAGACAAAGCATTTAGCCAATATTTTGATCAAATCTTTCATCTTATCAGCCTCTTGTGAGGTCTTTTCCCGTTTTTTGGAAATATCCTCAATGACCTGTGAGGATTCCTTTCATGGATTATTCCCCATAACAAGCAGGGGAATCACTTCATGCGATGTAAGCTCACCGAGAAAGAATAAGAATTTTTCCATTATGCCAGTTTTACAAACTGGATCATCTCACGTTTTTTAGACATTCAAGTCTGAACACGAGAAAATAGAGGCGTAAAAGAACGAAAGAGACACGCCCTTATAAAACCTGGATACCTTTTTGAAAAAATAGTGCGATCTATGGCGTTCGGCAATGTTTTTGCTTGAGAACTCAAATCTATTGCAAACAACCGTAAGAGAGCTCTTAAATTCGAGAAGAAATAAAAATAGTCATAAAATCATCCTTAAAAAGGATTTAAGACATCAATAAAGAGCGTATCTATTGAAAATTTTTGTTTTAAATGCACACCCAAGGCGCGCGGTCCAATTCTCTCTGTTGCAGAGTGTCCCAGACCAAAAAAATTAACCTTTTCTTCATAGGCTTGATGCCAGGTTGGTTCATCAAAGCTTCCCGTAATAAAGCAATCCAACTTTTCAGAAGCAGCGTCCACAATAGAGCGATATGCGCCTCCGGAAATCAATCCTACGGATTCTACAATCTCCTTTCCCCCAAGAGCAACATGGGCTGCATGCCCATAGTAGCGCTCTAATTTCTCTTGAAAAACACCTCTTTTCTGCGGAGCAATTTTCCCCTGCACGCCAATCGGAATTTTATTGAAAAAACCAAACGGTTTTAAATCCATCCACTCTAAATCTTGCGCCGCTTTCCAGTTATTTCCAAATTCCATATGGGCATCAAGAGGTAAATGATAAGCAAAAAGAGAAAGGCCATGTTTTAAAAGAAGGGCAATCTTTTTGTGTTTAGTCCCAACAATTGGAAATTCATCTCGATTCCAAAAGAGTCCATGGTGAACAATTAAGGCCTGACAACTTGCATCTATGGCTTGCTGTATCGTTTCTAAACTTGCAGAAACCGCTACACCAATGCGATTAATCTTTTCATCACCTTCTACCTGTAGTCCATTAGGGCAATTATCCATCAAACCAGGGATATGTAACAGAGTCTCTAGGTATTTAGATAATTCTTGTAATGTAATCATAATCATTCCAAAATCGGGTTATATCAGCCATTTAAAGTATTTTGATGATCTATTTAATAAGGGTTTCTCCAAAATGTCAAATGCTATTTCTCTCGCAAAAGAAGCGGCTGGTCGAACAGCTGCGCAGTTTATAGAATCAGGAATGTTAGTCGGATTAGGAACTGGCACGACCACTCATTGCTTTATTGAAGCCCTAGGAAAACGATGTCAAGAAGGACTACGAATTCAAGCGCTTGCTTCATCTGAACGCTCTGCGACTCTAGCACGAGAACAAAAAATTCCTCTACTTCAGACAGATCAGGTCACTTATTTAGATATAACTGTCGATGGTGCAGATCAAATCGACCCACAAAAAAGAATGATTAAAGGAGGAGGCGGGGCATTACTACGTGAAAAAATTTTGGCTTCCATCAGCAAAGAAATGGTTGTCATTGTTGACTCTTCTAAAGTCGTTGAGCAATTTGGTTCCTTTCCGCTTCCCGTAGAGATGGTAACATTTGCCTATCAAGCAACCATCAAAAAATTAAACGCACTTGGATATACAGGAAAGTTGCGCGAAAAAGGCGGGATCCCTTATGTCTCGGATAACGGGAATTACATTTTTGATATTTCACTGCCGAAGCCTTGCTTAACTCCAGAAAAAGAAAACCAACAAATTCGAGCCATTCCAGGAGTTGTTGAAACAGGTTTTTTCTTTGGATTAGCTGGCCGTGTTTTGATTGGATTTCCGGACGGACGTGTTGAAATTCGTTCGTGACAAAAAAAAGCCCCTGACTAAAATGCGAATTTAATCTGAGTAGCTGAAGGAAGCCCATGCATTCTGAACTTGTCCCTCTATCTTTTGATAAAATTATGCAAACTCGCTCGTATACGGTCGTGATTTTGGGAAGTGATCAGAAAAAATTTGCCATTTACACAGATCCAACCACCGGACGCAATTTACAGATGTATTTAACTGGATTGGAAAAGGCGCGTCCTCTTACCCATGATTTGATCGACTCCATTTTACAAGGACTGGACGTTAAAATTTTGCAGGTTGTCATCACGGATTTGCAGGATACAGTGTATTTTGCACGTTTATTCCTTGAGCAAACAATTGGAAACCTTCGCCATATTTTAGAGATCGACGCCCGCCCAAGTGATTGCATCACATTAGCTCTCATGAACAACGTTCCCGTCTATTGCACACGAGAAGTTCTGGAAAAAACAATTGCGATTGAAGAATAAAAAGAAGGGGTCATATCAATCATACTAAAATGATGACGAAGCCCCTAATTTATCTAATAATTGATATTAAATTTGTTACGTGCGAGATCTAAAAGTGTCTCAACAGCTTGCTGAGCATCATCGCCAGTCGCTGTAACGGAAATACGCGATCCACGCGTTGCAGCTAGCATCAAAATTCCTAGAAGAGACTTAGCGTTCACCTCCGTTTTTTGATAGGTTAGCCGAACATCGGATTTAAAGGCAGCAGCACACTTCACAATTTCAGTTGAAGGGCGTGTATGAAGCCCTCGTTCATTTCGAACGACAAAAATTCCTTTAGCCTTGCATCTTTCCATAGGGCTTTGTATCGACATTTTTCCTCCTAATGTTTTGCAGAACAGGAAAATTTCACTTGCGGTATATGGATAAATCGACACACTATTTACTTGCAAATGATTTTTTTTCAAAATTCAATATTCAAGCTTTTTGTAGTCAAAATTCCATTAAATTCAGTATAAAAGTCCTCTTAAGCTAACCTTTTGAAAAAGTTGTTACCTTCAAGTTTTTGAATCCATCTCTTTCATCCACCAACAAGTATAGCACATGGAGAATTATATTATGACTGTTAAACCAAGAAATTTAGTCGACCCTAAAGACTGTTGGAATGTGGAGGCTCTTTATCCATCCTTTCAAAGTTGGCAGAACATTTTTATCGAAACTATCGGTGAAAACCCCCGCCCATCATGGCCTGACATAGAAGCTTTTAAAGGGCGCTTAACAGAAAGTCCAGAAACATTAAAATCGGCCCTCGATATTCTTTTTGCGCATGATGAAAAGCTCTCTAAATTGTATACGTATGCGCATTTGAGAAATGATGAAGATATTACTAACGATCAACATAAGATTGGGTACACGAAAATCACAGGAATTTTACACGATTTTAATCAAGCCACTGCATGGATTGAGCCTGAGCTCCTATCCCAAAACATAGAAAAACTCGACATGTTTTTACATGCTCCCGCTTTGGCGCCCTACAAATTTTTTCTGGAGAAAATTTTAAGAAAAAAAGCACACACACTTTCATCAGAATCAGAAGCTCTATGCGCCATGGCCGGCAAAGCAATGGAAACACCTTATAAAGCTTTCAATGCTCTCAATGATGCAGATTTCGATTTTGGTCTCGTGACAGACAGCAAAGGCGAGCAAAGACCTTTAACGCATGGAACCTATGGCATTTATTTAAGGGAACACGATCAAGTTCTTCGAAAAAATGCGTTTAATCAATTGCACGGCAAATACCTCAAATATGAAAATTCTCTGACCGAGTTATTACAAGGGGCTGTGCAGAATCATTTATTTAATGCGCAGGCTCATCACTATCCGACTTGCTTAGATGCTGCTCTATTCCCCAAAAATATTGATACAAAAGTTTATACAGCTCTTATTCAAGCGGTGAATGAAGAGCTTCCCTCTCTTCATCGCTATATGCATTTACGGCGCCGTGTTTTAGGGCTCGACACTTTGCATTTATATGATATGTACGTTCCTCTCATTCAAGAAGTGGAAATGAAAATTCCTTATTCAGAAGCTGAAGAATTGATCATCGATTCTGTGGCTCCTCTTGGATCCGAATACCAAAACCTTCTACGCAAGGGGTTGAAGGAGGAGCGTTGGGTTGATCGCTATGAAAACAAAAACAAAAGATCGGGAGCCTATTCAAGTGGATGCTATGGCAGCATGCCCTACATTCTCATGAACTACAAAGACCTCTTGCGCGATGTCTTTACATTGGCACATGAGGCTGGCCATAGCATGCATAGTCTTCTTTCTCGTACCACACAGCCCTATCACTACAGCGATTATCCTATCTTCTTGGCAGAAGTTGCTTCAACATTTAATGAAGACCTTCTCATTCGGCTGCTTTTTGAGCGTGCTAAGACAAAAGAGGAAAAAATCTATTTAATCAATCAGAAAATCGAGGATATTCGCTCAACCTTATTCCGCCAAACCATGTTTGCCGAATTTGAGCTTTTGATTCATGAGATGGCAGAAAATAATACCCCCCTCACGCCCGCAACTTTGAAGCAAGAATATCGCAAATTAAATGAAAAATATTTTGGAAACGAAACAGCGATCCACACAGAAGCAGAAATTGAGTGGGCTCGCATCCCCCATTTCTACTACAATTTCTATGTTTTCCAGTATGCCACAGGAATTAGTGCAGCTCTAGCTTTGGCAGATAAAGTCGTCACAGAAGGAGAGCCTGCCCGCGAAGCCTATCTGCAATTCTTAAAAGGCGGGTCGAGTGGGTATCCAATTGAAATGTTACAAGCAGCCGGCGTCGATATGCAAACCCCTAAGCCTGTAAAATCTGCTATACATAAATTTGATGAATACGTGAAATTATTAGAGCAACTTTTGTTTTCTTAGCAGTCAAATTAAGAATCTGCTAAAAAGGCTTGCAAAAAAATTGGCAGAGCGATATATCTTTTGATTTCGATAAGCCTGCAGGCCTTGCTTGCGAGATGTAAACCTAAACTAAGGAGAAACCCTATGGCTCAAACAGAAGAATTGAAAGCGACTCAAGCTAAAAACACACTTAAGCCGCTTGGCGACCGTGTTTTAGTTCGTCGCCTAGAAGCAGAAGAAAAGCTCAAAGGTGGAATCATTCTTCCAGACACTGCAAAGAAAAAACAAGAACAAGCAGAAGTCGTCGCTATTGGCACAGGAAAAAAAGATAAAGACGGCAATCTGATTCCTCCTCCAGTAAAAATTGGAGATATTGTTCTAATGGAAAAATACTCAGGTCAAGAAGTGACTCTTGGCGATCAAGAATATGTTATCGTCCGTGGAGATGACTTGATTGCTATCATCCAAAATTAAGAGACAACTACTAAAAGATCTTTAAGGAGCATGATTATGGCTGCAAAGAACATCAAATTTAAAGAAGATGCGCGTCAAAATATTTTAAAAGGAGTCCGTACTTTAGCAAGTGCTGTTAAAGTCACTCTCGGACCCAAAGGACGCAATGTCATCATTGATAAAGCTTATGGCGCTCCTCACATCACAAAAGACGGTGTGACAGTTGCCAAAGAAATCGAATTAGAAGACAAGCACGAAAACATGGGCGCTCAAATGGTCAAAGAAGTCGCCAGCAAAACTGCAGATAAAGCTGGAGATGGAACAACGACAGCGACGGTCCTAGCAGAAGCAATCTTCAGTGAAGGCCTTCGCAATGTCGCAGCTGGAGCCAATCCCATGGATCTTAAGCGTGGAATGGAAAAAGCGGTTAAAACAATTGCTAAAGAATTAGAAGCGCTCAGCAAACCCATTAAAAACCAACATGAGATCGCTCAAGTCGCAACAATTTCCGCAAACAATGATGCAGAAATTGGACAAATCATTGCAGATGCGATGGAAAAAGTTGGAAAAGATGGTACGATCACAGTGGAAGAAGCCAAAGGCTTTGAAACAACATTGGATGTCGTAAAAGGAATGAACTTTGACCGTGGTTATTTGTCCGCTTATTTTATGACAAATCCAGAAACACAAGAGTGTATCCTTGAAAATCCGTACATCTTAATCTACGAGAAGAAAATTTCGGTTGTAAAAGAGTTAATTCCTCTCTTGCAAACAGTTGCAGAAAGTGGCAGACCGCTTTTGATTATCGCAGAAGATGTTGAAGGTGAAGCTTTAGCAACACTCGTTGTTAACCGCTTAAGAGCTGGTCTTAAAGTTTGTGCAGTTAAAGCTCCTGGATTCGGTGACAGACGCAAAGCTATTTTGGAAGATTTGGCTATTTTGACAGGTGCGCAAGTCATTAGCGAAGAACTTGGAATGAAGCTTGAACAAGCAACAATCGAAATGCTTGGAAAAGCGAAAAAAGTGATCGTTAAAAAAGATGACACAACATTAATCGAAGGACAAGGCGATAAAGAGCGTCTCCGCGATCGTGTTGCGCAAATTAAACGTCAAATCGAAGAAACAGAATCTGACTACGATCGTGAAAAATTACAAGAACGTCTTGCAAAACTTGCAGGCGGCGTTGGCGTGATTCGCGTTGGAGCAGCAACTGAAGTCGAAATGAAAGAGAAAAAAGACCGTGTAGACGATGCCCAACATGCAACAGCAGCAGCGATTGAAGAAGGGATTCTTCCTGGTGGTGGCGTCGCATTTATTCGTTGTATCCCAGCTCTTAACAGACTTGCGACAACACTTGAGGGCGATGAAAAAACAGGCGTTCTCATTATTGCACGTGCCCTTTCAGCCCCTCTTCGTCAAATTGCAGAAAATGCAGGACAAGAAGGCTCAATTATCTTGCAAGAAGTGGAAAGCCGTCCAGTCACAGAAGGCTACAATGCTTTGACAGGTGAATATGTTGACATGTTTGAATCTGGAATCTTAGATCCTAAGAAAGTCGCGCGTTGTGCATTGGAAAATGCCGTTTCGATCGCCGCTCTCTTGCTGACAACAGAAGCAACTGTTGTTGAGATTCCTGAGGAAAAAGCAGCGCCAGCAATGCCAGCAGGAATGGATTATTAATCCAAATCCTTAAAGCCTAAAAAATCAAGAGCCCGTTTTTACGGGCTCTTTTCATTTGCTTCAATCTCAATTTGGAAGTAAGGATTTTGATCGACTTGGATCTTAAGAATCGCTTGCTCAATGATAGATTCCCAACAAGCTTCAGGGCCTTTTTTAGCCTCGTCCTCAATGCTTTGAATCCAGGCATCCGTAAAAAGCGCTCCATCCAATGTACACCATGCAAATTCCCCCGTCTTGGCTCCAGCTAATAGGATTTTTCCTCGGCACTCGCGAAACAAGGCTAAATAAGCATCAGCCGTAATTGCTCGCTGTCCCATCATGGCCATACTTCTTGCTGCTAAAGGTGGAGCAAACATATCAGGAACAATGTTATTACAAACATCTGCGAAAACAATCATTAACCGTGGGCATTTATTTTCGAGCTCACTGACAATCAAATCAAAATCGATCCCTTTATTCTCATGGGTGATATAAAGATTTGGCCAAGGACTTTCTTTCTTTTTTGTGCGATAACCATGTCCTGAAAAGTAGAATAAGATAACATCATCATCGCTAACAGATAAGTTTTGGATTGTCGTTAAAATCTCTGCTGAGGTGATTTCTTTTCCAGCAATAAAGTGCTTTTGAATAGGGAGATTCGCATGTCGGGAAATTTTATAAATCTCCGCTTCCATTTTTTTTAAATCCATTTCCACAGATTTGCTAATATTTGAAGCAATCGTGTCAGCAACTACAATTGCATGTAAATCCGCTGCCTCTGATTGGACACTAAAAATCAGAGCTAAGGCAATGAGAATGTTAGGTATACGCATAAAATCTTCTTTTATTACAATGATTTAAAATAATCGAGGCAGGCTTTCATCTCATCTTGCATAGGATCAAAATCCAATACAACGCTGGACTGAACACCCTCAATTCGGATTTGATTGATAAAGGAACTCACTAATACTGTTAAGGTTTTCTCTTCTTTTTTAAAATAAAGGACGTATTCAGGTAAGAATAATCCCGATTTTGTTTTCTCCACGATAAAATTCTTCGGAGAAAGCAAAAGATTTTGAATCTGTGCTATTTGTGAAGAAGAAAGTGATATTAAAGGTTCTTCTGACAAATATTCTTGACCACTTCCCCCCATAGCAAATCCAGTGGGAAGCACCTTGCCAAATTTGATGGAATCTGGATTAGCTAGGATCTCTAAAAATTCTTCCCCTACCTTGATTTCGAATGTGCTCCTTGGATTTTCCCCCTCAGTCTCTCCGTCTCTGCCATGTAAAAAGATGCCAAGAGCAAGACTTATAACAAATAAATACAAATATTTCATAAACTTTTTCTCCATTAGTTTGCCTATTTTATAAAAAATAAAACTTTAGTTCAATTTTTATTAAAACAAAATAAATGATATAATAAAAAATGGATAATAAAAAAAGAGGAGAGCAGTTATGGAGGTGAATCAAGGAAATTGGCAATCAAATCGTATTTATCAGGGCCCAAAGCAAGAACAAGTCGAAAAATCAGATGTTAAGATAGGATCTCATCAGGGAGAAGCTCCTAAAGCAAAAGAACGCGTCAGCGCTACAGGAGAAGAAGCACTTTCTCAAATATCGAAAGCGACTGTAGATCCCTCTAGATGGACAAAAATTAAAGCCAATATTAAGAAATTCTTTAAGGGCGATTTTCATGTAACAAAAAAAATCGTTAATTTTTTAACAAAGAATAAAATTTTTGGACATAAGCCCGCCGCAGATTCAAAAGACCTTCAAAATAAAAAAGTTTCATCTGAAAAAAAAGCGGAAGTAGACGCTTCAAAACATACAGAACCCGTAGCTAAAACACAATCCATACGACCCTTTAAGCCCACACCTTCTCAGGAAGGTTTAAAGGCCGCAGCCGAAAATTTGCAAGGGGTTGATCACAGTAATGACCTGACAGAGTTTTCATACGGAACATTCCAACAACAATTTGGAAAAGATATTGCTCGGATGAACTCTCTTAAAGTAGGTTCAGAGCGTTTCGAAATTAGTGGAACAAAAACGGATCTTAAAGCACTTATATCCAATGTCATGCAAAGCCTGTCAAAATATCTAGGAAGCGATCCTGAAGTAGTAAAAAATACTCAGAACCTAATGACACAGGCCATGCTAAAAGATATACTTGAAACAGTAATGAAAAATGATAATTGCTTGGTTTCAGGATTAGAAAAGCACTATTCCATAACGGAAAAAAACAATCAAATCCACATTACATTTATAACAGCCTTTGAACTAAGAAATCCTGAAAAATTAGGAGATGATGACCTTCCGGAGCTTATGGGTTACAGAGGTGTTAAGCGAGAAATTATTGTCTCAAAAGACGCATTAAGTAAACCTATTGCGCAAATTGAATCTGGAAAAGAAAAAGAAGCTGTAGATGCTAAAGATTTACTCCCAGGAGCTAAAGTCCTCGATACATACACAAAATTAGCACCGCCTTCCAAAAAAACGAAAGAAGACATAATCAAGAGCCTCCACAAGCAACTAGAAAAGGCAAAATAAGAAAAAAAAGAAAAAAAACACAAAAGCATTTGCAATAAAATAGCCAATTTCATAAGATTATGACTTCTTAAATGTTCCGGATTAGCTCAGCGGTAGAGCAGTGGACTGTTAATCCATTGGTCGCTAGTTCGAATCTAGCATCCGGAGTCTTGAGATACAGGCACTTAGAGAGAAATCTCTAAGTGCTTTTTTGTTTTTATGGGGTTTTACCCCATTTCTCCCCCATATCCCCACAACACAAAACAATAAATCACAAAATCATTAAGCGTTATCGTTTATTGGTAAGTTTCTATTTTAGTGGGGAAAAATTGGGGAAACCTTCAATCTGTTCCACATTTATGCTTAACACGTACGAGACAACTAATGATTAACACCCAAGAGAATGTAAATCACCTAGGTTGTTTTTTTGAACAACTTAGCTAACTGAAAAGGACACAAACATGGCGTCAATCAAGGAAAGAAAAGATAAAGATGGAAAAACACATTTCCATGTTCAAGGACTGCCCCCTCAGCATGCATCCTTTAAACGAAAAACGGATACCGAATGAAGGATACAACAAACGGAAGCTGCAATTCGTGAAGGACGACATTTTAAGACAACTGAAGCAAAGAAACACACATTAGCGAAATTAATAGACCGTTACATGAGCGATGTACTATCTATAAAAAAGAAACCTGTTCGATAGGGACTAAACCTTGCTACGGTTTCTTTATTTAGCATAGTTCCTATTTAGGGTACTCTTTGGGTAACATACACTACTACAACTACTTTTCAAAATATATAAAATTCCACAAAAGACATCATAAAGATCTATGCTTCTGGGATGAGTTTTCTTTCGGATAGGCTCTAGCATTGGCTTGATTTTATCAAATTGTTCTCTAGAAATATCACTTGGATAAGAGTGGTCATTGTTGCCTCCAAAAAGTTTTGAAAGCAATTCTTATCCACAATCAAAAAGATTTTAAACAGGTTCTTAGTGTGTTTTTTATGACTCTCGCCCTGCTGCGGCATCTGCTAGGAAGTATCTATCACAGCATGATCGAAAAATTCTCGCTCAAAATTGTACAAAGTCGAGTTTTTTTAACAATTTTATTGATAAATGATGTATAACTTATACAAAGTACATTGTTTTATAAAAACCATAGGAGATTATTATGTTTACACCTTCTGTTCAATTTCAACAATCGATTCAAAATATTCAATCTAAAGTCCATGAAGATATAACGGAAGTGAAAAGTAAAATTGCCAATTCTGGTGCTATACGGCCAAAATACTTAGAAAAGTTGAATGAAACAGTGGAAAAAATACACTCAGGATGCAAACAAATCCTATTACTTTTATCCTCTCATGATGCTAGCCAACCCGACAGCTTTTCTCCTGTAGAGAAATTGAGATTACAATTATTAAATAATAAAGTAATGCAAGATAAAGAATTTCTTGAAAGCATGCTTTCAAAAATATCTTGAATAATGCATTATTCGAATCAGGATAAAAAGAAGTTATACTCTACAAGTAAAATCCGACTTAGTCAGCTTTCGCAATAATTAAATATTTTATTAATATGCGTATAATGCGATCTCTTCACTTTTTCGTTTCTATGCGAGTATTAACACGAATCCTTACCGCCTACCATATTCTTTTATTTCCTTATAATAAACATTGCAAAAGGATCCTTTTCCGAGGTTGCTATCCTTTGAATTCGACCTGATTCAATCATAACTTTTAATCTAGTTCTTGCTGTCCTATCAGATACATTCCAAATCCTCGCAGCCTCTTTCGTTGTTATTGACTGCTTTTCTTTCAAATGATCAATAAGGACTTCTTCCCATGTTAATAGCTGACGTTGCTGAGTACGTTTTCCATATAGAGTCAGTCGAAATTGATTGTTATGTTCTTCAATTAAAGGGATGTTTAGCCCCTCCTTTTCACAAACTGCAATTATTCTTTGTAATCCAGATCCCCATTGCTCGATTAGCTTTAATTCTTTAAATACTCGACCTATTACACGATTACGTAGTTTTGAAAAACCCATTAGCGCTTTTTGAATAGTTTGCCCAAAAGGCAGTCCTCCAGGATTTGTAAATTCAATTCGATCATCAAAAATTGCAATTTGTATATAACACCCTTTTATAGAATAGTCAGAATGAAGAACTGCATTTATTACAGCTTCACGTAATGCTAAAGGAGGATATTCTGGAATATCTTGACGATGGATTTTACCAATAACGCTTTCAATTGATGTATTTTTTTCAATAAATGCTAAGACCTCTCCTATTGCAAAAGGTAAGCTAGATGTGATTTCCTGGCTGTCTATAATTTTTTCTTTTGTAATTCCTTTAAATCTCGCACATCGAATAAGAGCATCAGGAAAAAGAGTCAGGCGGTTGAGGCCAAATAATAACGTTCCCCCATTCGTATTAATAGATTTTCCTAAATGTTCAGTTAATATATTCAGAGCTTCCAACTGTTTCTTAGTCGGATATTTTTTAACAATTGCAAAAGCTTTTTCAATAGCCTCTTTATCCAGCACTCCTTTTGGAGAAGGCAATTCATCGTAAGCGCGATTTTCTGAGAAAAGCTTTAGAGAATTTAACATTTCATCATCGGCAATGCGATTTGTAGAGCCAAACCGAATGTAAACCCCATTTTTTGATCCTTCTGATTTCAAATAAAAGGGTCCAGCAGCATGAGGAACGCGTATGATGATTAACTCTCGATCTCGATAAGCATGAATCTCTATATCTGGAATGATTAAAGGGGCAACGCTATCGCTTACTGCATTAGCAATTCTCTCTTCTTCATGAAGCGAATTAGGAACTCCAACAATTTCTTTTGTTTTATCTTTTACTCCTATGAGCAATACCCCACCCGAAGTGTTAGCAAAAGCCACAACTGTTTTGACTATTCCAGAAAGAGATCTTGTGTTTTCTTTGAATTCCACCGTCTTGGATTCATTTTGTGATAGGTATTCTTCAATCATTTAGGCTGTCCTTTTAATCTTCTAACTAGGAAATTAACACGGAATAAGACGGAAGTCAAGCACTTCCGTTTTGATCACCGCTTTGGGCTTCTGCTGCTGGATACAATTTTCCAGTGAATTTTTAAGTCTTTAATAATGATAGAGTTGAAAATTTTTGAGAGAGGCTGAGCCAGTCAAAAGTTCGAAGTGTGCCCAGTAACTGGAAATTTGAGACTCAGGCAGTTACTGCTTTCGCTGTAACTGCCTTTTTGTTTTATGGCGCACTAATGGTGCATCCCCCATAAATAATAACACTATCTCTCTCTTCAAAAAAAACAGCCTATGGTTAAAAAGTCTTTAGGCGAAGCTCAGGCTAGTCGACATAACCCTAATCAACATACTTGATAGTATAAGCCTTAGTAGTTTGCGAAAGAGGAGTATTTAAACTCTTAAGGATGTGATAGCTGCTGATATTGCCGAATTGCCAAAAGTGTCTTATGCATCCCTTGAAACACTCCAAAAAGCACAATTGCAAGCTCAATCTTTAATCGATAATAAAGTTCTTCTTATTGGCGATCTCGGTCATCTCGCCGATACCCCCTTAAAGCTCTTCGGTGGATTTAATTTTATTTAAAAAATCATAAAAAGGAAAAGATAGGGCGTATGAGAATACAATCGACTTAGCAGTAATGCCGGCTAGTTTCATTGCATATATAAGAAAAAATTCATTTGTATCTTTGAGTTTTTTAAAAAATTTTAACGATATATCAGTCTGAAAAAAAGAAACAAGGGGGATTTTTCATTTAAATAAGACATCCTAACGGTTGAAAGAACGTCCTTTTTCCATATGCCCGATTCTAATTGCCACTTTCTTACACATTTTCTAAATTGGCTCAAAGGAGAAGGTCATATCTTTTGAGATACCTTTTTTAAAGAAAAATATAGGCTATTAATTTGAGAAAGTTGAAAACTCTTGAGAGAAGACAAGCCCAGTTAAAAGTTTGAAGTGTACCCAGTAACTGGAATCTTGAGAGACGAGCAGTTATAGGGAAAGTTATAACTGCCTTTTTTCATGACACATACTCATGCACAAAAATTCATCAGCAATGCAATTCATTTTTTTTTCTTTGCAGTCTAGAGAATTTAGATAAATGTCCAAGCAACGATTCGGCTTTTCTTTTGCCCTTGACCCATATTTATCGTTCTAACTTCGAGAGGCTTCACCTTTTCTAATGCTTGATAAATGTTTGAAAGACTGCTAGCTTTTGAAACAAGAGTTGTAAACCACTTGCATTTAACGTGAATACTTTCTTCAATCATACGTTTTATAAATGCGACTTCTCCGCCAGGACACCACAACTCATTGCTTTGTCCCCCGAAATTCAATGCATCTGTTTTTATCCTTAAATTTTTCCACTTCCGTTTAGTTCCAGCTCTTGCTTCAGAAGGTGTGGCATGAAAAGGAGGATTACACATTGAAACATCGAATGCTGAGTTATCACTCAAAATCCCTTTAAAAATATTTGAGGAGGATTTTTGCAAGCGAATTTCGATGGCTTCTGTGAGGTTGTTTTGCTTAATTATTCCATTCGCAATCGAAATCGCTCGTGGATCGATATCTGTCCCAACAAAATTCCATCCATATTCTCTATATCCGATAAGTGGGTAGATACAGTTTGCTCCTACACCGATATCTAAGATGGAGATTTTTTTACCTTGAGGTATGATTCCTCTATTAGAAACACCAAGCAAATCTGCAATATAATGAACATAATCTGCACGACCGGGAATGGGAGGACACAAAAAATGTTCTGGTATGTCCCATGTGATGTTATAAAAGACTCTTAGAATGGCTTTATTGAGGATTTTAACAGCAATCGGATTGGTAAAATCAATCGATTCATTTCCATAGCTATTTGTCGCTACAAATTTAGCTAAATCAGAACAATTTTTTATGAGCAGCTTAAAATCATAGGGCTCTCTATGACGATTTCTAAGATGTAGTTCTGTTTTTAGCTCTGCCATTTTCTACTTAAAATTTAGCTTGTTTGTAGTGATTAAGCAATCTGTTGTACTTCAGCTTCACGCTATCTCTTTTGCAGCTTAGGCTTTTTTTACAGATTCTCGAATTTCATCAGCGATTTTTTGCATTTCGAGTACTATTTCATTTGTTGGAGTTAATCGTTTACATAATTTACGTAATCGAACACTCATTCTATTCAAGCTTTGCTTAGCTGAAGAGTATTCTTGCTGGCTCACCATTAATTCAGCATTCACCTTTGTGAGAGCTTCAATTTTTTGCTGCAATTCAGTAATTTCTATATCCATCTTTATCCTTAGTAAAACTTATTAAGTTTACATATTTAAAATGAAAAAGTCACGAGGATCTGCAATTTATTATTTAAAACATTTTACTTTGGAGAAAATGTCACATTTTATATTAAAAAAATGGTTCGCTATAGAAATCAAAATACTCTGCCCAATAGTTCCTCTTCCCTCGATCAGCAAAACCTGGAAATCTTTCTTAAGCAATGGACTCTGGAACAGTCATAAAAAAAACACTAATATCATCACTGTCGCTTGAATCTTCTCTCTTCAATGATTTTGAGCCTTTAGAATTCCCCTGAAGTAGTCGATTGAATAATTTTGTACCTAAATTCTCAGGTGTCGTCCCTTTTTCTAATAGGATGGATCTCAAGATATCTTTACTCATAAAATCGGTGATTCCATCCGTAACACCTATGATTTTGTCTCCTGGATGAACTTCAGTCAATCCCCTATGCATTTGACGAACATCACCAGCTAGCTCCGTATTCCGGGAAGGATCATCTTTATTCATGGATGTAATTTGCTCCAACCGACCATTTTTACGTAGGCAATATAAATCAGAATCTCCGACGGCAACATGAGCTAAGTATTTTTTCCCATCTGCTCCCGCAATTAATTGTGTGACAATCAAAGTGGAGGCATAGCCCTTCTCTTCAAATTTCTTACTTTGATCGCTAAGCAAAGATTCTAATTGTTTTTGACAAGCAACGGGACTTTCCGGATGAGAAAGCTCGCCAATCCTTTCATCAAACTCTTTCCAGAGATCTGCATATGCTTCTTGCTTAACAGCTGAAACAGCATGACCTGATCCATCAGCAATATAAGCTAATCCTTTTATTGGAAAGACTTTGGTAAAATCAATAATGCCACCCCTATCTTCTTTTGTCGGTACATGCGTAGTTCCTACATAACAAGAATAAGTACTCTTTTCTAAATGTAATACCCACGAATTCAGCAAGGGAATTTTTTGTATGCGGCTGCTTTGATTTCTTAGAGAGATTTTCGAATCTATTATTTTTATAGCGCTTATATTTTCTGCAGAGATTTCAGTCTTATGTTCATCTAGATAGTTTCTTACATTTTTAAGACTGGCATTTCCACGTCCAAAAAAAGCCAATAACCTGTCATACCAAGACACCTGTCTTCTATCTACTATTAGATTAAGTTCTTTTACTCCATTTTTACACTGAAGAATTAGAATAGGATGATTAATTTTTGGCTGATTCGTCCTATCCTGAGCTGCTATATAATAAGATTTCAAAACATTATTTAAATTCACCGTCATATTAACCTCTTTTAGCTAAAGCTTAATGTAACATATAGCTATTTTTTTTCCTTTAATTATTGTTGGTTTAAGCTTCTTGACAAATTTATAAAAAATTTGATTAAAAAAAATAAAAACCAATGAGGTTTCAAATGATTCGCAAATTAAAATCTGGCAAATATCGGATCTATTCTTTGTCTGTAAACCCCAAAACAGGAAAGAGAAGAAATTTAGGGACTTTCGAAACGCGTGAGGAAGCAGTCAAACACGAAAGAGAAATTCAATACTTTAAAAAGCATAAAAATTAACGATGGAATACTCTCGGAAAAATGATGAAAACTAAATATTTAATCATCAATCACTTGGGCTAATATAGCATGTTTTTTTAAAAAAAATATGTCAAAATAATAAAAAATCAACTATCTTAAAAGGATAGGCAAGATTCCAATTCCAACATGCTAATATGATTAGCTTTTAAAGATAATTATATTAAACGCATAATTAAATCATTTTCCATTCTCTTTCATCGATCTAGTTATTTTCAAATTTATGTAGAAAGCATTTCTATATTAAAAGGAGGGAATTATGAAAAATCAAGATTTAACTCAATTGTTTATTGATGAGTTAGCTGATATGTATAACTCGGAGAATCAAATTTTAAAAGCCCTTCCTAAATTAATTAAAGCCGCCTCTCTTCCCGATTTAAAAGAAGCTCTGACAACACATTTGCATGAAACGGAAGAACAAGTTGAACGTATTGAAAAAATCTTTTCTCTCATGAATTTGCCAGTGTCTGATAAAATTTGTGAGGCAATGCGAGGCCTTATAAAAGAGGCCGATGATTTAACCCAAAATAAATCTAAATCTGCCACGCTCGATGCCGCTATCATCAGCGCAGCTCAAAAAGTTGAACACTATGAAATTGCGTCCTATGGCACTTTGCGAAGTTTCGCAAAGCATTTAGATCTTAAAAGCGAAATCACAGATCTTCTTCAGGAAACACTTGATGAAGAAGGAAGTGCCGACAAAAAACTGACAAAAATTGCGGATGGTTCCTTCCTATCTAGTGGTGTAAATAAAGAGGCAGTGGAAGAAGAATTTGCTCACAGCAGTAGTCATAGAAAAAGAAAATAACGCTGTTGATAAAGAGCTTCTTAAAAAGAAGCTCTTTATTATCCCCCGCATCTTAATGTATGCGCAAGCTTGTTACAAGGAATGTGCATTCAGAGAGATGTAGTATCGTTTGTAGCAGGTGCCTTGTGGACCATCGAAAGATAAGAAGAGGAAAAAAACTAAGGCTCCTAAAGCAAGCTTCGATTTAAACACGATTTCTTGCTAGTATCATGTGCAAAATCAACACGGATAATAAAATGCCCCTCCACTCTGATCTTATCGAATTACTCGAGAAATTTTACAAGCCTCTTGAATATGTCTGTAAAGACATTGTGATAGAAAATGAAGGACAAGAGTATGGTGCAGCCACATGCATACTAAATGGTAAACGAATTAAATTTCGTGTTGGAAAAACCACCCCAACAAAAATTGGGCAATTTGTGACATTCTGGAAACGTCCAGACGGCCCCACCCTTCCCCATGATTTAGAAGATCCCTTTGACTTGCTTATCATCGCAACACGCAATCAAAGTCAGCTTGGTCAATTTATTTTTCCAAAATTTATTCTAAGTGAAAGAGGAATCTTATCTAAAAATCATATGGGAGGAAAACGAGGCTTTAGAATTTATCCCTCTTGGGACACCGTGAACAATTCTCAAGCAAGACTCACGCAAATTTGGCAATCCTCTTATTTTTTTTCAGATGCGGATTGCTCAAAAATCGATCGCACTCAAATTGAAAAATTATTTCTTTTCTAATCATTTCTCTTTCTGATATAAATTTAATTTTTATTTTATTTACGAATCAGCCAAGAGGAAAACAAATGCAAAGAAAAGTGATTTTGATTGTGTTCTTATGCCTTTTCCAAATTGCCTGTGGATCAGAAATTGACAATGAAGAGCTTGAAGAAAATGCTTTTGCCAATGAAGAAACACAGAATTTTGAATTAAGTGAGGTAGAACATCTCCAAGAAAATGATGCCTCTACAGAATGTTGTGAAAGGCCCTATTTTAAATTAAGTGCAGAACTAATCTATCTCAAACCTTCTTTAGATCAAGCAAGTTATGTGATTTCATCTTCAAATAATATCGTAAATGGGGAATTTTTTCCTCATGGAAAACGACATAATAATACGTCTTCATATAAACCTGGATTTCGTATCGAAGCTCAATACGAACCTTGTCAATCTGCTAATGCGTTAGATTTTCGATTTACTTATCTCAATAGTAGCAATTCAGATTCGACTTCCGGCCGTTTTCTTTTTGACACCATTGGATTTCCGGGTGATGGAGCGCAAGCACCTGAAGATATTAACTACGCAGGCAAAGCACATATCCGTGATAATTATCGGTATCATTCTCTCGATGCAACATTCAATCGTTTAGCCCTAGATTCTTGTTTAGATAATTTGTTTCTTTTAATGGGATTACATTATGCACATGTAGGACACACAACCCACTTTAAAAGTAGAGGAGTTTTCCCTGACCATTCTGTAACCAAACCCGTCAATAATCGATTGAAAAGCCACTCCGATTTCTGGGGCATTGGTCCTCAGTTTGGACTAGAGTATACTTACAACCTAACTTCTCCTTCATGCTGTTTTGGGCGTCTCGCTTTAAATACAAACTTGAGAGCTTCAATACTTTGCAGTCAATCCAATGCAAGTTTTCACTACAAAACTTTGCGCACAGCAGGCTCTAAAGGTATCAAACTTAGAAACGATGATTTATGGCGTGTAAATCCAGCCTTTGACGCTAAAATAGGAGCTAATTATACTTTGTTGCTATGCAACTTCGAAGCAACCGTCGAACTTGGCTATGAGTGGCTGTGGTATCACCATAGCGTGGATTCCATCACAGGCATCGATGTCGCATTTGCTGGAGATTCCATTGATCTGTATAGCAATCTAAGCTTGCATGGCCCCTTTTTAAGAGTCAATATTGCTTTCTAATAGGAAAAAAATGTCTGATATTCCACAAAACACATGCTTATTCAAACGCATTGAAGAACTTGAAATGGATGCACAAAACTTTGGATTTTACTGGGAGCATATTAACCAGTTAGTAGAGCAAATACAAAGTGAGTGCATTGAAGTTCAAGAGGCATGGCAAAAAAATGATCGACAACATTTGCAAGAAGAAATTGGCGATCTTTTACAAGCAGCCGTTAGCCTTGCTGTTTTTTGCAAACTGGATCCCCATGCGACTTTATTGAAAAGCATTGAAAAATTTCAAAAACGTTATGCGGCATTGGTTGCATTAGCAAAAGAAGATGGACATGCCAATCTACAACAGCAGTCGATGGAAGTTCTGTCGCATTATTGGGAAAAAGCCAAAAATGAGCGGTCAAATAGTGCTTAAAAAAGTACACAACAACGTTTTTGAACTTTCGGTTGATTCACTAACCGAAGCTCTTCCCGCAGATGAATCTTGTAAGCAACAACATCTTCTTGATCCATCGACGCGAGGATTTGCTCATTGAAATCAACATCTCCCAGCTTTCGCACTTGAAAACCGACTAACCTATTGCCCATTATCATTGTATTTTCAGTTAAAAAACACCGAACAAATGCGATAATACGTGTTGTATTATTGAAAATCTCGGAGCGATCGGAAAGAAAAATTTTAGAAACGTTTTCTGATTCATCAGTGACAATACGAGCGAATTTATTTAATCTAATCCACCCTTCAATTGATCGATGCAAAAGCTCATCTTTGGAAATAAAAGATTTTAACTCATTATCAAAAATCAAAAAAGCTAAAACATAATGTTCATTCATGCCATCTCTTAAGAGGATATTTCCCATGACAAAACAATCAATCGCTTTAGCTGTTTTGTCTAAAATGGCTGATTTATCATAAATTTCCCTTAATAAAACACTCTCAACTTCATTGAGATCATGAGTCGTGCTACCCTGATAAGCTTTTCCATCCCATCCAGCGTATATGGTTAACAATTGATCACACATGTTTAAATTCATAAAAGCCTCAATTCTAAAATAAAAACTAACTACAGTTGATAGAAGATTTAATGCATTGAATTAAATTCATTCCAAATTTAAACTCCATCAAAAAAATGGAGCACACGATGCGAGTCACTCTGCCACTATCCTTCTCAAATAACTTTAGAAATCAATGCTCTCTCTGGATGGATAGCTCTGGATTCATTCAGTTATTGGAAAAAAACCATGCATTGCTACATAAATTTTTAAAAAATTGTCTTAAGCATCCTGATGAAATTCAATGGTATCATGACCATAAGACCCTCTTGAAGCGGGTTACTTCTTATGTCACGAGTGATTCCATATTGAGCCTCATTCAAAACAAAAACCATGAAAGACACCTAACCACTTATCTTCTCTCTGAGAAAATAAAAATTTTCTTAAAGAGCAATCAACTTCTTAATTTCTTAAAAAATTTTGAGGAAATGGATCTTGTTCATATCTCCGACACCGTTGAAGAGTCTTTCAATAGATTTGTTTTGATTATTAGACTACTTGAATATGTTAAAGATGAGGAATCATTGCTCATTATTAAAGCAATACTTGTAAATAAATTGTCCCTTGATTATTTGCCAGATGGTCTGTTGAGCCTTGAAAATTTCGAAACGGAATCCATATTAAGCGAACGCAAAGAATCTATCGCAACGCTGTTAGAAGAAGACGGAGAAATTTTTGATTCTTTATTATCAAAAAATTTGAAAAAATTAACCAGTGCTACAAAGATTGAAAAATTGTCAGATGAATTACTTGTTGCATTTTTTCGTTTTATCCGCACTGAAGATATTCCAGCAACGTTACTTACCTGCAAAAAATGGAAACTATTGGCTGAAGAGGAAATACTCAAAAAACGCTTTGAAACATATCTAGAGAAAGATACATGTAAGATCGTCAAAAACGAACGATATGCAATAAGTTTAGCCAAGGCACATAGTGTTAAAGGATCTCTCTCTGTTTTGCGAGAGCTTGGGACTCAACCACAACGCATAAACCCATCACGTTTTAATATTGATGCAGTGCTTTTATTTGCTATAAAACATAAAAATTTTCCCTTATTCTTTTATACATATACATTCTACTCGCATGAATCTAAAAGATTTGATGAACTCCTCTCTCTATTCTTTCTCGATCCCGAAAAAAATCTACAATATATCAAATTTTGCATGGAAAAACTCAATTCGAAGCAATTTTCTATAGAAGAATCTACAGAAATAAAAAAACATGCAAAATGCCTTACCGAAGAGATTCTTCAACGTATTCACATACAACCTAACCAACAATTCAACCAAAAAATTTTCTTAGAAACGTGTCGTGTTATTGAAAAGCATGATCTTGAGAAACAAAATCTTATCGTATTTGACCTTGGAATAGGAGACAAAAAAGAGTACTGGACAAAGAAAATGCAACTTTTTATCGAAGCCGGCTGGGATCCTTATGATATGTTTTTGGTTTTTTCGGCCTTTTCTCCAAAGCCCAAAAAAGAACTTTTAAAAGAATGGTGCAAATTTATTCTTTCTAAATCTTTTGCTAGCCTTGAAAACGCTCTGTTAGTCGCTGAAGTTCTAAATAAACATTTGTATAACGAAAATACGACTTTAATTGAAAATTTAATCATCGAAATAATCTGTGATAAATGTTTTGTATCGGAAATTACATCTATTAAGATGTTTCCCGATAAATTTATAAAAAGATCTATTGAAGCCTTAATTGAACTCAAGCATTTAGATAAAGCCGATCTATTGATCTCAATAATGCCAACTGAAGTGGAAAAATTAGAAAGGGCTCGTCTTGAATACCTAGAGAAAGAAAATGACAATGCAGATGGATTATTTTCCAGCGATGATGATCTGCTAGCTAGCGATCCCGAAGTTGATGAAGACGAATTTGGTGAGAGTATTAGTGATGCCTCTGAATATTCTGAAGAAGAAACCTCTGAATAGCGGAACTAAAAGGTTCCATTATTGCTTTTTCCAATTTGGATTTGTTAGTGCTGTTAATATGTGATCTTCCCATTTCCCATTAATTAACAAATAATTTTTTAGCATAACCTGCTTTTTGGAATCCAAGTCGCATCAGCAATTTTTCACTGCGTTCATTTGTTGGCATGTAGTTAGCCATAATACGATGCATATTTTGGACATCAAACATATAGAAAATGGCTTTATTTAAAGCCTCATACATAAGGCCCTGGCCTTCAAAATCTCGATCTATTTTGTAGCCGAGGTAGCAAGCTTGAAAAGGTCCTCGAAACATTTGGGTGAAGTTGCTTATACCAATGAGCTGGCCTTGGTGAAATATGAGAAAACGGATAGATTGCTGATTAGCAAACTCTTTTATTTTTTGCTTCCAATAAGCTTCAGAAGAGACATCGACATCCAAAAGAACGGCTGTAGATGCCCAATGCAATTTGTTTTTATCCTCAAAATGCGCGAACTTAGTAGCATCCGCTTCATGCGCTGTTCTGATTAAAAGTCTCGAAGTAGTTAATTCTATCATGCTTAAATGAGGAGGAGCACTAACTCCCCCTTTCCTTTATTTCTAGAAAGATATCAATTTAACTCAATGCCAATGTCCATCTATCGCTGGCGAGCTGGAATTCTCTTCACAGTCATTTATTCAATCACTTTTTAACTTGAACTACGTAAGATGACAAGTTTTCGATGAGCCTCTTGCATAAATGCTCTTTTCTTATCTATTTCCTGTAAGATTTCAGCTATTGTCATTTGGCATGTAGATATTTCCTGCGCATGTGAGTCTTTTTGAAATAGCTCTTGAGATTGCTTGATCATCTCACTCATCTTTTGGGTTTTTTCAAGAATTTCGTTACAACAAGAATCAATTGCACGACGCAAATTAATAATCATCGCTTCCGTAGAACTTTTGGCTGGTATCAATCTTTGTTTTTCCTCTAGAGATAATGGACGATTATGTTCGATTTCAAGCGCATTCCAGAACATATGTAACCATGTTTTTTGGCTCATGACGGATTCTTCGGCTGCCGGGAATTCTTCAATCATTTTCCATACAATACCTTCATCCAACTTTTCTATAATGGGTTTCAATAAATCAAATGAATTCTGAATTCCAAGAGAAATTAACTTCTCATAATCCTGAGGCAATACGTAAATTGCAGTATCATATCCACTTTGACGACAAACGATGTAAGGAATATGATGTGCCATCAATGCTTTTGCTGGCTTTTCAGCATCTGAATACGCAAAACCGCGACGATACGTTCCTTTAGAAACAAAAAAGGTGTTCAATTCAAGATCTTTTGTTTCGATCTCCTTAATTTTTACGCCATCGTAGTGAAAATACCTGATATTTCCTTCATGATAACCGAGTTCATCGATCAATATCTTCTTTGGCTTCCATTCGTGTTCAGAAATATTATTGAAAACCCAATTGTTTTTCCCTAATACTAAGCGTTTTAAGTATAAATCTTGAAAATCTTGCCCTTCAGGTGCTTCGAAAGCCTTTTCTTCTTCTGCTTTCAAAGGACGCTTGATCAACATCGCGATATAATTAATACTAATTTTTTGAATGTCCTTACTGCTCATCAATCCGTGGAGGAGGGAATGCCACGCCATGACTTTTTTATAAGCACCTTCTTGGATTTCTTCAGATCCAGCATTGACAAAGACATTATGCACTTTCGCTGCAATCGACGTATAATCTTCAGGTCGAAGATAGATTTTGTTCATTTTATATTTATTTAGATCGAGTTCTGAAGCTTGATGACCGTAATAAGAATCACCTTCAATTTGGGCAACAAAATTTAACCCTAGTTTGCGAAGTGTAGCGACAATTCCCATCAGCTGGTTTTGGCTATTGATTTCTTTTCCAAGAAAAATTCGAGACTCTTTTGAAAGGTAAAACGCTTCTTCTCCCTTGGTAAAGGAAATAAAGCAATAGCGTTTATGTGAACTTAAACAAGAGATATCTTTTGCTATATCAACAGGTTCCCAAGAGCTTATGTGAGGTTGTCTTTGGTATGAGGAAAAACCGTGATAATTAGCAAACAGTAAGTCGTTAATATTGTCTGTGGTATTCATAAAAATCCTTTCTTTGAATCTATAACATATTTAGCATCCATTAGGGTAACTAAACGGGTAATTCTAAAATAATTAGTTAATTTGATAATGAATATTAGTTTTACTAATATTCCTGTCAGGAATATTCAGCGATGCTAGTTATTCGAAAATGGAGAATTCTCAAGAAGCAGTAGTTATAAGACTTGGTAAGTTCTTTGCTAAACACTACATAGAATGAGGAGTGTTAACTCCTCCTTTCCTTTACTTTTGAAGGGCATTCCACGTATCTCTTACAATTTCTTCTAGAGAACCATGATTTGGATGCCAGTTTAATTCTTGCTTTGCTTTTGCGGAACTCGCGATTAAATAAGGAGGATCTCCGGCTCTGCGTTCACCTTCCACCACATTTACCTGCATGCCTGTTACTTTTTCTGCCATATCAATAACCTGCCGCACACTAAAACCTCGCCCATTTCCTAAGTTATAGCAACTGGATTGAGCTCCCGCTAAAAGCTTTTCCATAGCAAGGATATGCGCACTTCCCAAATCTTCAATGTGAATATAATCGCGTATACAGGTGCCATCTTGAGTCGGATAATCTGTTCCAAAAATTGTCACGCTTCCCTCGGGATGAAGAAGGCTTTTTAAAACAACGGGAATGAGATTTGATTCCTTTGTTTGATAACTTTTTAACTTTCCTCGCGGATCTCCCCCAGCAGCATTAAAATAGCGTAATGCACAATACTTAAAACCATTTCCCACTTGCCCAAGATCTTCTAAAATTTTCTCAACCATTAATTTAGACTGACCATAAGGATTAATAGGCTGACAGGGATGCGTTTCTGTGACAAGATCTTCTTGTGGCATACCAAATATGGCTGCAGATGAGGAAAAAATGAATAGATTGACATGGTTTCTTAACATGCCTTCTAACAATGTGACAGTAGCAGAAACGTTGTTATTGTAGTACTTAAGGGGATTTGAAACAGATTCTCCTACATTTTTAAACGCTGCAAAATGCATCACAACCTCTATCGGATATGTCTGAAAAATATGATCTAAAAGTGCTGCATCGGAAATATCGCCATCGATAAAAACACCTTTTTCAACAGCCCTGCGATTGCCTTGGCTCAAATTATCAAGAACAACTGTCTCGTAACCTTGTTCATGAAGCATTTCATTCACATGTGATCCAATATATCCTGCTCCACCTACAACAAGAACATGTGTTTTAAGATCCTGAGAAGCATTTAAATTTTGAGATAAAAGAAAAAAAGACAAAAGAGCCAGTAAATAATTAAGCATGGTGATATCTCACTATAAATCGTGTTTCACTGATGTCGTTTTAAAAAAGAAGAGAAATTTTGCTTCAATCTTCTCCATCATTTCAGACAGATTAGATTGAAGCCTTTTTATTGAAAATAAAATTTATTCCACTACTATGTCAGCAATAACTGGCATATGATCGGATGGAAAATGCCCTTCGACGGTTCCAGCTTGCACAGCATGTACCCAAACTTGAATGTCATTAGAAACCATAATATGATCTAAAAAAACCCCCGGCAACCCTATGCCTTTAAAGGGTGTGCTATCTTTTCCATTGCTAGTAAACGTTGCGAGCGGCCCTAGATGGCCAAGAAGAGAGATATCTTTAGCATCGTTTAAAAACTTTTTGCCCTTTAAGATACTCAAAATATAATCGCCATCATAAAACGGCAAATCAATTAGATCTGGGCGATTCGGAAAAGTATTTAAATCCCCAGTTAAAATAATAGGGAGATGACTGGCATGTTTTTGGATATGCTCGCTAATGAGTCGAGCTTCAAGCTCTCTTTTTTCAATGGGTTGCATAGCTAAGTGGGTATTGAAAATGGCAAGCAATTTTCCCGTTATTAAATCTTTTAACTTAAGCATGGTGAGTGTTTCTGTACTTGGATCTTTAGGATTTTCATCTAAATACCAAACCTGTCGATCTTGTACGAGAAAGCGATTCTTCCTAAAAAAAATCCCATTAATCTCTCCATCTACACAAGGCTTTCCATAAAAAGCATAAGCTCCTCTCAGATAGGCATGTAGTTCTTTGAGTTGATCTGGGTAGAGTTCTTGAACTCCTAAGATGTCAGGATCCATTTCTTCTATAAGGCCCACAATTCTAGGTAGACGTTGAGACCAATGGTTAACTTCTTCCAAATTTTCATCGTAACGATTAGATAAGACATTATAAGTCACTATACGAAGTTTTTCCTTATGCTTTTGTAAGGCGGCTAAAATCTCCAAAAACTGCGGATATGAGTATTTTTGTGGGGAAAGATTTCCGAGCTCCTCATATCTGTCAATGACAGGAACAATCGAGTTCTCTATAGCATGAATCGCACATTGAAAGAATAGAAAAAAGCATAAAATGCAAAGAGGAGATTTCATTTATTATCCTAAAAATTATTATTTACATAAAATAACTTAGAATAAGATAAACGATTTTAATTGGCAAAATAATTTCAAAGTATGGGGTCAAGCTTAGACCCCATGCTCCATTACTTTTTATCGAAAAATGAGGAAAATTTTTCTCGATATTCATTAACTACCGCATTTGTTGCGATTTTATGTTTCCATCGATCACGATTGGATTCAGACACAATTTTTGCTAATTCATCTAAATGTGCGCCACTTGAGGATAGGATTTGCTCTTTAATCTTATCTTTTAAAATTTCCATCCAAGCTTCATCAGCTATTTCCAATAATTGATGGGCAAAATCTTTTTCAACAACATGGTGATGGTGATGATGATCGCCGCAGCAATCATGGCCGCAATCGCAATGGTGATGGTGGTGATGGTGATCATCTCCACAAGATGAACCACAGCAATGATCATGATGATTGTGATGATGAGACATTTTTCCCTCCTATAGGACTAATTAATAAAATTAATTCTTTAATCACTAGATAACAAAATTAATACCAGAAATCAAGAAAAGATTTACTAACCTGCTTTAAATCTCTCACCGTGTGGATTAATAGAACGAAATTAATAATGTGACAAAGCAATCGTAAAATTTGATTCCTGAGAATCATTTTAAGTATCACACCCCTTTTCGCCTTAGTTTTAAAAGCCTGACAATCCCGATCCACATCATTTGGATCAAGCGATCATCTGTAGGAAGTAAAAAATACCTCTACTATGTCACTTGGATGTATCTATCCGGATCAAGTCAAAGCCAGAATGAATGGTTCAAAATGCCCCTATTGAGCTTACCTTTGAAGCTTAAGAAGTAGGACACACAAAAGTGTGTCCTTCCACTATCTGATTGAAACGTATCTATCCGTCATCCCATCTTTAGATAAGACAACTTGCCAAAGTTGAATGCTTCTAGCACGAAAACTTCCGGCACAAGACAAAAGATAATAGCTCCATAGACGATAAAAATCCTTTCCATATTTTGCTGAAAGATTCGCCCAATTTCTTGTAAAATTTTGATGCCAAGCCATTAAGGTTTTGTCATAATCCAGCCCAAAATTATGCAGGTCCTCAATCACAAATAAACCTTCAACAGATTTTCCGATTTGAGCCACTGAGGGCAGATGTCCATTTGGGAAAATATACGTATCAATCCAAGGGTCTGTTCCTAAAGCACTAACATTGGACCCAATTGTATGTAAAAGAAATAAACCGTCAGGAACAAGGCTTCGATAAACAACTTCCATAAATTCTCGATAATTTTTCTCTCCTACATGTTCAAACATCCCAATCTCTAAAACACGATCATAAGTCTCTTGCACATCGCGGTAATCTTGAATTCTAATTTCAACAGGTAAATTTTTAGTCAAGGCTCGAGCATACTCAGCTTGATTTGTTGAAAGAGTAATTCCTGTCACATGCACGCCATAATTTTCTGCAGCATATTTGGCAAAACCTCCCCAACCGCAACCGATATCCAAGACTTTCATTCCCGAACGCAGATGCAATTTTTTACATATCAGATCATATTTAGCCTTTTGGGCTTCGTCTAATGTTTGGGCGTGTGCCCAATAACCGCAGCTGTAGGTTAAGGTGGGATCTAGCATGTTTTGGTAAAGATCATTTCCTATTTGATAATGTTTATCAATAACCTCCAAGCCTTTTTTTTTGGTTTGCAAATTAAAAAGTTTTGCTTTAGCTGCTGCCCAAACCATTGTCCAGGAGTTTGCTACATGCTGATCCAAATTCGCCCTTATCAGCTTTGTAAAACAGACATCTAAAGCATCGCAGTCCCACATTTTTTCTTGATAGGCTTCTCCAAAACCCAAAGACCCATCGCGCAGCACACGTGTATAAAATTCTTCATTGTGAACACGAATATCCCAGGGTCGTGTTCCATTAATTTGAATATCAGCTTGAGCTGCAATATCTTGGATAATTTGCTTAGGGGATTGGCCCGAAAATCGGGGGAAAAATAAAACCCCCAGGCCGACAGTGACAGACATAAAAAAAATGGTAAGAATCGCCCATTTTAAAATTTCCATTTTCATCTCCTTTTTAATCAGAATCAGGATTTGAAAACCTCGCCTCAAAAAAAAATCCTTCCACTCTGATTGTTATGTTCTTTAAAAGAACAATTAAATCGTTAGCACAATTTTTCCAAGAAAAAAAATTATATTGATTGATTAAATTAGTATTATTTTCTATTACAAAATTAAAGCAGAAAGGGGATTAATTCATGGAACAATGGAATATTGCTTTAGCGTTTTATCAAAATCCTCATACGGCTAGTACCGTTTTAAAAAGCCTTGCAAGAGAAGGATTTAGACGTAGTGCGGCTATTCATCACACTAAGGATGGAAAGTTCACCATCCAAACGTTCCCTCCCATTTTCTTTTATTTGGGGATATTTGTTCTAGCATTACTTTTTGCGTTATTTCTTTTTTTAACTTTTTATACATCCTCATTATTTTTCATTAATACGTTGATTGTTGGGGTCACTCTAGGAGTTCTAGTTTGGAAAAAAGCTTATTTATTTAAAGGAATAGATAAACAAGTTTTGGCACATTTTAATAATTGTGTGTTAAAAAATGAAATTTTAATTATTTCACAAGTCAAACCAAAAGATATTTCGGTCGCACTTTCTATTTTACGACATGTTGAAAGTGGGCATCCCCTTTCTTTTCTATTACAGCCAGAACCTAAGCATGAACAAATCAAAACTCTCAGTTGCACGCTTGAGCCATTAAGTACGCATAGTTTAGAAGACATTGCGGCTCATTTTGCACAGTCGATAGGCAACGTATCAACTCTAAAAACTCACCATTTTCCACTTTTAATTCAACTTAAAGCAAGTGCGCAAACGCTTCGCAATATTCGAAATAATCTATCGTTAATTGAGGCGGCAGAACAACCCATTAATACCTCTGCAGAATGGCTATTAGACAATAACCACGTGATTCAGGGAACAATTGAAGAAATTCAACGCAATTTCCCTAAAAAATATTATCAAAAACTTCCTGTTCTTCTTGAAGGGCCGCTAAAGAGCTTTCCACGCGTTTATGCTGTTGCTCAAGAACTTATCTGCCATACAGGAAATCGATTGACACGAGAGAATATCATTGCCTTCTTAACCAGTTTTCAAAAAGTGCAACCACTTTCAATTGGAGAGCTTTGGGCAGTTCCTTTAATGCTCAGGCTACGACTCATCGAATGCCTTCATGCTCTTGCATTAAATACAGAAAAGTATCTAAGAGAAAGTGAACTGGCAAGTTTTTGGGGAAACAGACTTTTGAGCGTTTCTCGAAATGATCCTAGTCGATTAAATAGCCTTTTAAAAGATCTTGAAAAAGAATATCCACAGCCATCTCTTTTATTTTCCGAAGAATTGCTCGATCACTTATACGACGAAGAAAAAATTATTCCCACAGTAAAAAAATGGCTGCAAAGTTTGTATTCAGAGCCCTTAACTGAGCTTATTCAGCAAGAGCAAATCAAAAAAACACAGGAAGATGTCGCACTTTCTAATTCGATTGTGAGCCTCATTACACTTTCTCAATTTTCTTGGCAGAGCATATTTGAGACTTTAAGTCCGATTGACGCCATATTAAGTCGTGATCCTCTCGATGTTTACTCCGTGATGAGTTTTAATACGCGCGATAATTATCGTCACATCATTGAAATGCTTGCACGCCACTCTAGTTTTTCTGAAAGTGCGATTGCCACACGCATTTTGGAATTGGCGGAAAATGGAAAAGAAGATGTGACCCGACACGTAGGATACTACCTCGTGGATAAGGGACGAGACATTATTGAAGACGAAATCCATTATCATAAACCTTTTGCACAAAAAATTAGACGCTTCTTAAAAAAGCATCCGACCGGCTCTTATTTGAGTGCTTTAGGTTTATTTACCCTGTTGGTGGAAGCTGGTTTGATCTATCTTTCGCAACGGGCAGGTGCAACGCTGACGCAATCCAGCTTATTTGCCTTACTCGCCCTGATCCCCATTAGTGAAATGAGCATCCAATTCATCAATAGTCTCTTCAGTCTTATTCTAGATCCTTTTGTATTACCCAAAATGTCTTATGATATCGGGATTCCGGAAAAATATAAAACACTGGTGATCGTTCCCATTAAAGTCGCTTCTTCCAAGGAAATTCAAGATCATTTCATGCATCTGGAAGTGAATTATTTAGCAAACTCAGATCCGATGTTGCACTATGGTTTATTCGTTGACCTAGCAGATGCACCTGAAAGATACCTTCCCGAAGATGATGTGATAATGGAATGCTGTTTAAAAGGAATGGAACACCTCGAAAATAAATATGGGAAAGGCAAATTTTTTCTCTTTAGCAGGCAACGTATCTGGAGTGAAAGTGAGCATGCTTGGATTGGGGGTGAGCGCAAGAGAGGAAAACTGGAATGGCTGAATCGATATCTTATCGGGGATGCACTGCCTGAAAATATCCTGCTCACTGGATCCCGAGAAGCTTTGACAAACACCCGCTATGTGATTACCCTCGATGCAGACACTCAACTTCCAAAAGAAAAAGCCAAGCAACTGATCGAAACAATTTCTCATCCATTAAATGTTGTGAAGCTCTCTGATACAGGGACAATTTTACGAGGATATACACTCATACAACCACGTGTCGCAACCAATTTATCTCATTTGAATGAGACGGTTTTTTCCCATATCTTTGCCGAAGCAACAGCCGCCGATCCCTACACACAAGCCGTTTCTGACGTATACCAGGATCTACTGCATGAAGGCAGTTATCACGGTAAAGGCATTTATGATGTGCAGGCCTTTCATAAACTTTTAAAAGACCGTTTTCCGGACGAGCATGTACTAAGCCATGATTTGCTGGAAGGTGCGTATGTGCGTGTAGCATTTGCCAGCGATATTATTCTTTATGACTCTTTTCCTTCTAATTATTTCAGCTGGACAAAACGTCAACATCGCTGGATTCGAGGAGACTGGCAAATCATCGATTGGCTATGGTCATGGGTTCCAGACGCAACGGTGCAAAAAAAGAAAAACATTTTATCTGCCATTAACCGTTGGAAAATTTTAGACAATTTGCGTCGTTCATTAGTTCCCGTTTGCATTGTTTTATTGCTTGTGTGTGCATGGCTTTTTTCAGTGCAACCAGGTCTTTGGACAGCACTTTCCACAATCGTGCTCTTCGTTCCTGCTATTTCGCTTTGTCTATGCAAACTTAAAAGCTTTTTGCTGTCTTTTAAACTAACCGTTAGAGAGTTGGGAAATGCCCTTGTACGTTGTTTGATCAATCTAGCTCTGCTTCCCTATCAGGCTTATCTCTCACTCGATGCCTACCTAAGAGTTTTTTATCGACGCCATTTTTCACATCGGCATTTATTGGAGTGGTCTGTCAACAACCATGCCGCTCCTTCTGCCCATCGCCGTTTTTTGTGGAAATTATCCATTTTTTCTTTATTGTCACTCATCGTTTTGGTGGCAACATTTTGGATACACCCATCCGCTTTTTTTGTCGCTTTACCCTTCGGCCTTCTCTGGATGCTCAGTCCAGGAATTGTCGCTATTTTGGATAAATCGATCCATTTTGAAAAAGGACGCAGACTGACGCATTCGCAACAAACGTTTCTCCGCCATATCGCCCGCAAAACTTGGCGTTATTTTGATGATTTTGTGGGACCGCAAACACATTGGCTACCTCCAGATAACTATCAAGCCGCCTTGTCTGTTGAAGTTGCTCAAAGAACATCTCCCACAAATATTGGATTGTGGATGGTTGCTGTTTTAAGTGCCTACGATTTAAAGTACTTAACTTTTGATCAAGTGTTAGATCGCCTTTCTTCTACTCTACTGAATATCAATAAGCTTGAGCAATATGAAGGGCATCTTTTGAATTGGTATGACACACAAACTTCACAGCCCTTATATCCTCGATACGTTTCTTCTGTTGATAGCGGAAACTTCTTAGCTTGCCTATGGACGATTGAACAAGGCGTCTTAGAGCTTCTTTCAGCGCCTCTTTTGCCAACCTCTCTCTTTGAGGGAATAAAAGATAATTATGAACTCTTAAGCTTAGAAAATGAAGCCGTTGAAGTTATTCCTTTTAGAAATCTATTAGACAAAGACTTATCCGATTTATCCTCTATTAGACAAACTATCCAAGCTGCATTAGATTTGCTTCAACAAATGCGAGAAAAACAAAATCCAGCGCAACCTGAATCGGTTTATTGGTTTAATCAAATAGAGAAACAACTAACAGAATGGGATTCCATTAGCAAACGTTACTTCAATTGGGTGGATGTTTTGAATGAACCCTCTGAAGAACAATTGGTGCTCATTCATCCTGAAGCTCCTGAATGGCGTCAAAATAGCTTAAAGGCTGTACCATCTTTACAATCATTAGCCTCTGGCGATTTTCCTGAAGAGCTGCAAAATTTTGTCAAAATTTTGAAACAAAATCAAAATCTCTCTAAAGAGCACCACGAATGGCTAAAAAAACTACATGAAAGTATGCAGACAAGTCAGTGGCTGGCGGGGGAAAAATTAGAAGTTGCCCGCGAAATCTTAACTGACCTAGAAGCGCTGTCTCGTAATATGAACATGGGCTTCTTGTACAACCGCGAAAGAAAGCTTTTCACAATAGGTTATCATGTTGACGATTGCAAGCTCGATTCTTCCTACTATGACCTATTGGCTAGTGAAGCTCGCATAGCCAGCTTAGTGTCTATTGCCAAGGGAGATATCCCACTCGAACACTGGTGGGCACTAGGCAGACCTTATGGCCTTGTTGATGGAGTTCGCGTCCTGCTCTCTTGGGGTGGCACGATGTTTGAATATTTGATGCCTCTTCTCTTCAATAAATACTATCCCCATTCACTTTTAGGAGAAGGCTGCAAAGCTGCAGTGGCATGCCAAATTCACTATGGCAAAAAAAGAGGAATTCCTTGGGGAATTTCAGAATCTGCTTTTAGCGATATTGATTCACGCAAAACCTACCAATATCGCAGCTTTGGGGTGCCGGGATTAGGATTTAAAAGAAACCTCGAAGAAGATCTAGTGGTAAGCCCATACTCCACAGGACTTGCCTTAAGCGTTGATCCACTCTCCGCTATCCAGAATTTTGAAATCATGAGAAATAAAGATTTTAGATTGCTTAGCACTTATGGATATTATGAATCCATAGACTTTTCGCGTCAGCATGGACCACAAGGAGAACGAGGTGTTATTGTATATGCATATATGGCACACCATCAATCGATGTCTTTTATCGCCATCAACAATTTGCTGAATCAAGACATTATCCCCGATCGTTTTCATGCAAATCCCTACATTATGGGCGTTGAGTCGCTTCTTTACGAAAATCCGCCTGTCAATCCAATGATTACCAAAAAAGGATATCGCGCAGAAATCCCAATTTCAAGACTCAAACCCATTTCTACAAAACCAATTATGGGAGTCACTGAGAGTCCGCATAGTGTCACCCCCAAAGTTAATCTTCTTTCAAATAATGAATATTCTGTCATGTTTACTAACTCTGGAGGAGGATATAGCCGTTGGAGAGACTTTGATTTAACCCGATGGCGTTCAGATATCACGACAGATTCCTGGGGATATTTTTGCTATATCAAAGATATGGATACAGGCGCGATGTGGTCAACAGCGTTCCATCCGACAGATGTACCTGGGCAAAGCTATTCAGTTAATTTTAAACCAGATGTGGTGCGCATCCAACGCAGAGATCACAATATAGGCACGCTCACTGAAATTGCTATCTCCCCCGAAGATCCTGCTGAAGTTCGCTTAATTACCTTAGCCAATTTTTCCTCTAAATCTCGTCAAATTGAACTGACGAGTTACATGGAACTCGTTTTAGCTCCTCATGCCTCAGATCGTTCACATCCAGCTTTTAATAAGCTATTTATTCAAACAGAAGCTTTGCCCGAGCTTTCAGCCATCATTGCCTTTAGACGCCTTCGATCAACGGATGACCCGCCCATCTGGATGGGACATCTCGTTGTCTGCAGCCATTTAATGAACGATACGGTGCAATATGAAACTGATAGGTGCCGTTTTATTGGACGAGGAAAACATTTGCAAAGACCAGAAGCTTTAGAGGGAAATCTTTCAAATACGGTTGGGACCGTTCTAGATCCTATTTTCAGCTTAAGAGCTCGCGTCTTTTTAGAGCCCTCTCAACGTATTCAAGTCTCTTTTATTACAGTTGTGGCCAATACCCGTGAAGCTGTCATTGAATTAATCAAAAAATACAGCAATCTCAGCTCGACGCATCGTGCCTTTGAAATGGCTTGGACACATGCCCAGTTGGAGTTGCGCCATTTACGTATTCACCAAGAAGATACGCAACTCTTTCAAAAATTGGCTGGCCGCATTTTATATCCACACGCTCAATTGCGTCCTCCTATAGATCGGTTGCGCAAAAATATCTTAGGACAATCGCACTTATGGGCACATGGTATTTCTGGCGATCTTCCTATTGTCGTCATCTCAATCGATGATGTCCACGAAATTGACTTAGTCAAGCAAGCCTTAACAGCCCATGCTTTTTGGCGTCTGCGTGGACTTAAAGTAGATCTAGTCATTTTATGCGAAGAAGCCACAAGTTATGCAAGCCCCCTTCTTGAAAGATTAAAAATATTGATTCGGTCACAAATTTATCACGCTGACGTCGATCAACCAGGTGGGGTCTTTTTACGTGCTAGCGATACATTCCCAGAAGACGAGCTAATTCTGCTTCTCTCTGTTGCACGTGTTAACCTGATCGCTGCTCGCGGCTCACTTAGACAACAGCTTGTCTCACCCGCACCACTCCCTTTAACAGTCCCGCGCTTAGTGCCAAATCAGCATGTACACGAGGAGCCCTCTCGTCCACTTCCCTTTATTGAGCTCCCTTATTTCAACGGTTTAGGCGGCTTTACTCCGGATGGACGCGAATATGTTATTTACCTAGGACCTGGCACAGTGACGCCTATGCCCTGGATAAATGTGATGGCCAATTCTCAATTTGGAACACTGGTTTCAGAAGCTGGACTGGGAAGTAGCTGGTATGGGAATAGCCAAACCAATCGATTGACTCCTTGGTCAAACGATCCGGTGCTTGATCCAATCGCAGATACGCTCTATATTCGCGATGAGCAATTGGGAACTTTTTGGACCCCCACACCCTCACCCATTCGCGAGCTAGATGCTTATCGAATTCGCCATGGGCAAGGCTATACCCGATTTGAACATAATAGCCATGGAATCGAACAAGATCTTCTCGTCTTTGTGCCTGTTGACTCTGATGGAGGCCATCCTGTTCGAATCCAGAGGCTAAAACTTTCCAATCACTCGTCCCACAAACGTTTTCTCAGTGTCACTTCATTTACAACATGGGTACTTGGCACAACACGAGAAGAAACGCAAATGCACATTCTCACAGAATGGGATCCGGAAACCCAAGCCCTCTTGGCTTATAATCACTATAACAATGACTATGGCTCTCATGTCGCATTTGCTAGCTGCACACCTATCGCCAATTCATTTACAGCCAATCGTACCGAATTTTTAGGACGCAACCACTTGGCATCCGATCCAGCTGCATTGAAGCGAAAAGGACTATCGGGCTTTTGTGGAGCTGCAGTCGATCCTTGCGCAGCCTTGCAAGTGATGGTCGAACTGGCCCCAGGAGAAGAAAAAGAGCTTTTCTTCTTTATTGGATATGCTCCTAATACACAAAGTGCGCGAGATCTTATCCTAAAATGTCGCGATCAAAATTGGATAGATAACACCTTTGTCAAAACACAAAATTACTGGGATCATCTGTTGGGTCAAGTCCAAGTGGAAACACCCGAATTATTTCTTAATTTTACTCTCAATCGATGGCTGCTTTATCAAAACTTAAGCTGTCGTATTTGGGGCCGATCCGCTTTTTATCAATCGAGTGGAGCCTACGGTTTTCGTGATCAGTTGCAAGATGTGATGGCCCTGCTTAATACGGATCCACAGATTGCCAAGCAACAAATTTTGCGTGCGGCCGCCCATCAATTTATAGAAGGAGATGTGCAACATTGGTGGCACCCTCCTGCAAACGGTGGTGTACGCACGCGCATTACAGATGATCTTCTTTGGTTACCGTTTGTGACGGCCCAATATATCCGTGTGACAAAAGATCTCTCGATCCTAGATGAAGTCATTCCGTTTTTAAAGGGAGAAATCCTTGCTCCTGATCAACATGAAGCTTATTTTATTCCGGAAGTTTCCGAAGAAACAGGGACACTTTTTGAGCATTGTCGAAGAGCTATCCTCAAAGGAATCACAGCAGGACCTCATGGTCTCCCTCTTATTGGTGGTGGAGACTGGAATGATGGAATGAATCGCGTCGGAATTTACGGAAAAGGTGAAAGCGTCTGGTTAGCATGGTTTCTCATCCATGTTTTAAATGATTTTGCAGAAATTTTAACCCAGATTGGGCAAGAATCAACAGCAGAAAGCTTTACGACTCAAGCCGAACGATTAGCTGAAACAGTCGAAGCTCAAGCATGGGATGGAAACTGGTATAGACGCGCCTATTTTGATGACGGCACCCCATTAGGTTCCCAACAAAACGAAGAGGATCAGATTGATTGCCTTCCTCAAGCATGGGCAGTGATTAGTGGTGCAGGTCAAACTGAGAGGATCTCGCAAGCCATGTTAGCAGTCGAAGAGCATTTGGTACGTGAAAAAGAACGCTTAGTGCTGCTATTGACTCCTCCGTTTGATAAAACCCCCTTAGATCCCGGCTATATTAAAGGATATCCTCCTGGAGTTCGAGAAAATGGAGGACAGTACACGCATGGCTCTTTATGGGTTCCGCTTGCTTTTGCGCGAATGGGAGAAGCTGATAAAGCGGCCAAAATTCTTCGCTTAATGCATCCGATCACACATACACCCACTGCCGAAGACGCAAATCGCTATAAAGCAGAACCCTACGTATTAGCTGGAGATGTCTACTTTTTGGAAAACCAGATTGGAAGAGGCGGATGGAGTTGGTATACAGGATCTTGTGGATGGATGTACAGGATTTGGCTGGAAGAGATGCTCGGCTTTAAATTAAGAGGTGATAAGCTCACCATTCAACCATGCATGCCAACAACCTGGGAAAGTTACAAGATCTACTATCGTTATAAGACAACCCATTACACCATTATAATCGAAAACCCCTCTCACTTAAAATATTACAATTTGCGTATTGAAATAGATGGAGTTTTATCGCAAGAATCGGAGATTTCACTGGTCGATGATGGAAAGGCACACGAGGTAAAGATTATCCTCATTGAAATAAAGTAAAAATTTGTCAAAAATATTGAATTTATTTTTCCTTTTAATTAATGTGAAACTATAAGCACACAAGACTTATATATTACTTTCCTCTAAATTAATTAACATAAAATAAAAATAATACATCTGATTGAAAAATTTTCAAGCTTGAATAATTATTCAAAATAGAGGTGAAAATATGAAAAATTTAAACAAAATCATTATGACGGGAATTACATTCCTAGCAACGACATCTGTCTTGAATGCTTTTGAATACACAGATCGCCCACCAGGCTCTGTTTCAACTCCATCACAAACAAATCCACCTACAGTTAACCCTCCAGGAAGACCCTCAACAAATCCTCCTGGTAAAGGTTCCGTGAGCCAACCAGGCTCATCGCAAAACTCGATTCGTCAAAATACGATTCAAGAAAATGCAACCCCCTCAAATCCAGCCTCCACTGTCAATCCATCAAGCTCAAGCACTCCTAATAACTACAACACACAGAACACATCCAGCAGCAATTATCGCCACGCAAATCCTTATCACAACACTTTAACAGAAGCTGATGTTCGCACCCATACAGGGGCTCTTGTTGATGATGATATCGTTCAAAAAGTCCGCTGGGGAATCATGAACGATAAAACCATTTCAGACAAAGGTAAAAGTATCCAAATTTCTGTCACTGACGGGGAGGTTACTTTGATTGGAAATGTTGCAAATGAAAGCGACAAAAACAAAATCGAATCGATTGTTAAACAAATCGAAGGTGTGAAAAAAATTAATAGCAAGTTATCTGTCTCTGGCAAATAACCTTGAAACCCTAGCCTATTGTCTGCAATAGGCTAGGGTTTTTATTTTCCCCTATTTTCAAAAAAAGTCAATATCGTTAATGTTCGATTTATAACGACTACACCGCACCACAGGAAAATAATGGAACCGACTAACGATCAATTACTTAAAATAAGTTCATCCCTATTTCCATTCCCATATTCGCATCTCTGTTGCACAAGGTAACAGCATTGCGACTCCTCCTATCTTTCTAACAAAGATAGCTTACTTCTGACCGGAAGCCATTTGTCGATAAATCAACTTTTTTTTTCACATTTGAGGCCGCTCACATGGAAGCTCCATTTTCTCTATCTACCCCGAAATTTTATCAACCACATTTATATTCTCTACCAAGTAAGGAAATTACGTTTATTTGTTCTGACGAGATGAAACATCAAGTTTCTCTTGATTTATTTAATCGCTGGCCTCACCTAGAAGAAGTTTTTAGTTGTACAAGCCCTATAAAAATTTCGATTTCAGAAAAGTCATTTCACACGATATTAACGTTTTTAGCGTATTTAAAAGGAAATATACAAAATAATATAATTGTTAACTTTTTCAAAAAAAACATAAATAGCATCGAAGAACTATACGAAATAAACCAATTTGCCTGTTTTTATCAAATTAATGACCTCATGGATTATGTGGAAACATACATTCAAGATTCAGATTTTCTCTCTACAATCGAAGAAAAAAAATGGGATGATCTTTACACCATGGTTTATTCAAACAGGGAATACGAATCAAGTCGAAAATTAGCAAAAAAAATCATCATTAAACATTTATTTTTTAAGAATCAATTATACGCTGCTCCTCAACAAAGTTTTCCTGCTGAAGAAGAATTTGCAAAAAAACAAGAAATTAATGCGTTAATGGAACGCTGTATGAAAATTATAGATACTGAAAATCCATTACAAAATCCACCTACAGAACTTTTTTCTTGGATAGAAGATACCCTAGCTTCTAATATGCCCTTTCGGGGAAAGGTTCTGAATCTATTCTTTACGATACAATCCCATCTTTTGAAATTTTTCCACATAAAGTCTAATATAAATATCCCCTTTCAAATGAAAACCAGTACGACTTTTACAGGTATTTTTTATGCTCTCTTTCAAATGGCAAGTCAAATTCAAAGCTTTTCAGAAGCTGAATTTTATTTTAGCCAACTCTCTACGATTCTTGAACGAAACACAAAATTTGTTCCCCTCTCGAAGTTTGAAAAAAAAATCTTATCAAAAGAAATCAAATTTTGTTATCCCTTCATTTCCCAAAATGGAGCTTTATTTTCTTTACTGTTTAATGAAGTAGTTAAAAAGATAAGTAAAGCTGAAATCGCATCATTCGCAAAACTTTTTTTTGAAGTCATTTACACGTGTGAAAAACCAAAAGGTTTTCGTCCCTCTGTCATTATCAATATGACTGCCCAATATGTGATAAAAACACTATCGTTACTCTTACAATCTATCCATCAATTACCCAAATATTTTGAATGCTTGGAAATTCTCATGACAGCTCAAAAAGAACTCTATTCGTGGGTTTTACAATATGGAGGAAATCCAGAACTACTCAGCCAATCCTTTATCTCTCACACGCCTGTCATACAGTTGACGCGTATGGAAGCAAAGTATTTAGAATTAGATCAAGGAGTGATTCAAAAAATTTTGGATTATAAAAAAAGATATGATCCTTTGTTTCTCTCTCCGATTGTCATTTACTTGTGCACACACGTTTCGTTTAATCTCAAACTAAAAAATATTCTTTTGGAAAATTTTCCCTGGATTAAAGATCGAATCTCCGAACATTTCCACCATGATTTAAAAGATGAATTACAATGGGATAATGAAAAACACCCAAATCAAACATTGTCGACTTGGCTAAATTTCAATGATTCCGAATGTTTTCAAACACTTAATCCATTCATGTTATATGCAATAGACAATCTAAATGAAGAGGCGTTTCTTCAAATTTATCGGAAAATTAAGCATGACACTTACCTTAAAAAAATATTCTACGAAAATATCATTTACTTATTCAAAAATAAATTTCCGAAAGACCCCTCTTATGCCAAATATCGAATTATTTCCCGGTATGGGATCGCAGCCATAATGTTTTTAAGTGAAGATCCTAGACATTTCAAACCAGCTTTGGAAGAAATAGCCCGGTTAAAGCTTTTGGAACCGATGGCATATATTGAAAATTTTTTTGCACAATTTAAACTACAACCTGATTTCCAGCCCTCCATTCTCGCAGCTAAAATTCTTCTGGGTAAAATTGACAATCTCGCGAAACTTGTTAAGTCGAAAATAGATATAAATCTGTTACACCAAACTTTGCATTTATTACAAAACGTAAATGGAACCTTTTCAAATATCCCTGGAGAAATGTGTTGCTATTTAGTAGAATTCGCCCATAAAAATTTTTCGGAATGGCACTCTGTAAATGTTAAAAAAAGCCTTTACCCCGCATTTTATTTTTTTCTTTTATCTGAATCTCTTAAATTTAATGATCTTCCAGCAGCTCAAATGCTACTGACTGGGGTTCTCAAAAATTTTGCAGAAGCCCATATCTATTATTTTGAAGCCTTATGGCGTCAACAATTATTTTATTCTCATATGGATGCTACGCAAATGTTTTTTGAATTTATTCACAAATGTCCGAACAGAAAAAAGGCCTTAAAGCAATGGGCTATTCACCTAGCTAAAAGTAAAGACATCGTGTTTTTTAAAAAAATCTCCGATGTTTTTTTGGCCTATTCTCAAGCAGAAACGTTTTTGGAGTACATCTATATTTTTCAGTACACTTTCATTAAGTATTTAAACTTTCTTTCATTGAAAGATTTTTCCAAACTAGCCTCTTACATGCCTACTTCAACAAGTGAAACAATGACGCTGGCCTATAAAACTTTTAAAAAAGCTAACTTATTAGAAAAAACATCCCCACCAATAATCACCATAGACTAGGTTTTTTTATTTCCAGTGATTTAATCTTAAAGCATTGAAAATCACAGAAATAGAACTTAAACTCATGGCAAATGCCGCAACAATGGGATTAAGCAACCACCCAGTAAATGGGTATAAGATTCCTGCAGCTAAAGGAATTCCTAAAGCATTATATATAAAAGCGAAAAATAGATTTTGCTTAATGTTTTGCATGATTGTTTGGCTCAGTCTAATGGATTTTGCAATGCCAAGTAGATCGCCTGAAATCAAAGTCACATCTGCGCTTTCCATCGCGACATCTGTGCCAGTCCCCATCGCAATTCCCACATCAGCTGCCGCCAAAGCCGGAGCATCATTAATTCCATCTCCAGCCATGGCTACATGGTTATCTTTGCTTTGCTGGTTTTTTACATAGATTTGTTTTTCATCTGGTGAAATCTCGGCCCGAACAACATCTATGTTCAGTTGATCAGCCACCGTTTTAGCCGTTTTTAGACGATCTCCTGATAGCATGACAATTTTCTTCCCCATGCGATGCAATTCTGAAACGGCTTGTTGCGTAGTGGATTTAATTGGATCGACCACAGAAAGCAAACCCGCGGCTAATCCATCTACAGCCACATATAATAACGTTTCATTTCCCTCTGTCCTCTGCTCAAGTTCTTCAAGTAATGGCAAATTTTGGATAGAGTTTTCTTTCAAAAAAGGAAGATTCCCCACCAGAATATCGCTTGCATCCACTTTTCCTTTTATCCCGCGACCAGTCTCTGAAACAAAATCGTCTGATTTAGCTATTGGAATAGAACGTCTTTTAGCACCTTGAACGATGGCTTCAGCAAGAGGATGTTCACTATTTTGTTCAAGGCCTGCCACCAAATAAAGCAAATCTCTTTCCTTCCAGGCACCTACAGCAAAAACCTGATCCAATAAAGGTTTGCCTTCAGTCAAGGTTCCTGTTTTATCAACGACAATAGTTTGCACCTTTTCAAGTTTTTCTAAAGCTGCAGCATTTCTAATTAAGATGCCCTCTTCGGCTCCTCGTCCAATTCCAACCATAATGGACATGGGAGTCGCAAGTCCAAGTGCACAGGGGCAGGCAATAATCAGCACGGCAACGGCATTCAATAATCCGTAAATAAAAGCAGGCTGAGGTCCCCATGTATACCAACATATAAATGTTAAAAAAGAGATCAAAATGACAAGAGGGACAAAATATCTTGCAATTTGATCTGCCAAGCTTTGAATCGGAGCTCGACTCCTTTGAGCTTCCGCAACCATCTGCACAATTTTTGCAAGCTGAGTCTCTTTTCCAATTTTGACTGCACGCATCAATACGCTTCCCGTTTGATTTATTGTTCCAGCAAGCAAGGCATCGTGCACGCTTTTTTCCACTGGAATTGGCTCTCCCGTCATCATCGCCTCATTAAAAACACTTTTTCCCTCAATAATCACGCCATCTACCGGTACTTTATCACCTGGCTTGATCCTGAGAATGTCCCCCTTTTGAACATCATCAACTGGAATTTCAGTTTCATTCCCATCTTTTATCAACCAAGCCGTCTTAGCTGCTTTGCCTAAGAGCGTTTGAATCGCCCGGCTTGTTTTACTACGTGCTCTTAATTCAAAAACTTGACCTAACAAAACAAGAACAGTGATTGTGGTTGCTGTTTCAAAGTATAAGGGAGTTTCGCCATGATGATGCAAGTTTTCAGGGAAAAGAGAAGGAAAGAATAGAGCCATAACACTATACAAAAATGCAGCCCCAATTCCCAATGAAATTAGGCTAAACATGTTGAGATTCCATGTTTTAAAGGATTGCCAACCTCGTTCAAAAAATGGCCAACAACCCCACAGAATAACGGGTAAACTTAGCACAAATTGCAGGAATCTAAATATCCATGACGAAAAATAGGAAGAAAAAAACATTCCCCCCATGGCAATCAGAAATAGAGGAATCGTAAAAAGCAGCGAGATCCAAAATCGCATCTGCATATCGTGTAATTCTGAATTTTCCTCTTCTACTGTAAACATTTTAGGTTCAAGAGCCATTCCACAAATAGGACAAGAACCTGGATGGTCTTGCTCAATTTCTGGATGCATAGGACATGTATAAAGTTTGGCTTGAGTACTTTTAAGAGTCTTCCCAAGATATTTTTCAGGATTTTGCTTAAATTTTTCCAAGCAAAGTTTGCTGCAAAAAAGATAAGCTTTTCCTGCATGTATCAACTGACCTGCGGCATACTGTTGATCAACGGTCATTCCACATACAGGATCTTTCTCTGAAAAATTTTCCACTATCCACCCCCTAACATCTATTTTTTTTGAGTATGCATTTAAAGTAAGATTCGTTATACTAGATGTACCATTTTTTAAACTTTAAATTTTTTATTAGATAATGTTACTTTCTCTTGCATATTACGGAAATCCGATTCTTCGGAAAAAAGCTATTCCAATTGAAAGAATTGATGATTCAATTCGACAACTAGCAACAGATATGATTGAAACGATGCATGCAACAAACGGCATTGGCTTAGCAGCAAATCAAATCGGTCAATTACTTTCCATCTTTGTCACGTGTGTTCCCATTGCTCAAGATGATGGGACCTGGATCGACGGCAAGGATCGTGTTTTTATTAATCCAAAAATTTTAGCATATAGTCAAGAGTTTCAGGTTTTTTCTGAGGGTTGCCTTTCCATTCCTAAATTATTTTCAGACGTTGCTCGCCCAGAAAGTATTAAAATCCAGGCAATGGATTTAGATGGAAACGTTTTTGAAGAAACAATGACTGGATATGAAGCGACAAATTTCATGCATGAAAATGATCATTTAAACGGTGTTCTTTTTATTGATCGTCTTCATCGCACAGAAAGAAAAAAAATAGAGCCGATACTGCAGCAAATCAAGAAAAAATACGCTCTAAAAAAATAAGAAAAGACTTGATATAAAGCAAAGGATGTTCAATTTTGATCTTAGAGACTCGAGAGGATCTAAGAGATGTACGAAGCATTTGATATTGAGCATCTTAAGGAATTAATTCGTTTGCACAATCAACCCGAGATTGAGCAAACGATTAAAACCTGCCTGCCAGCTGATTTAGCAGATCTCCTCTCCGACCTATCCGAAAAAGATCAAAAATACTTCTTTGAGATACTTCCTTCAGATGTTGCCACAAAAGTTTTTGAATTTTTAGACCCTTCAACTCAGTTAGAAATTTTGAAACTTCTCTCTGCATCAGAAGTTTCAAATCTGTTAAATGCGATCGCACCTGATGATCGCACGGCCTTTTTAGAGAAACTCCCCCCCAAATCGTTGAATGAATATCTAAGACTTCTTTCCCCTCCCGAACAAAGCGTTGCACTGAAATTGCTTGGCTACCCAGAAAATAGCGTAGGGCGTTTAATGACACCCGACTTTCTTGCTGTCAGAAAAGAATGGTCCGTAAAACAAGTCTTGGACTACATCAGAGCTTATGGACATGACAGTGAAACAATCAATCTCATTTATGTCGTTGATGAAAAAGGTAAATTGCTGGATGACATCAAAATTAAAGAGTTTTTGTTCGTTTCGCCTACCTATAAGGTGAGCGATTTAATGGATAATTCATTTATTGCACTTAATGTCACTGACGACCAAGAAGTTGCAGTTAATAGCTTTAAAAAAAACAATCGCGGGGCCTTACCTGTTATTGATTCTCACGGCATTTTAAAAGGAATTGTAACGATTGATGACGTTCTCTTCGTTGCAGAAGAAGAGGATACGGAAGATATTCAAAAAATTGGAGGTGTGGAAGCCTTAGAAGATCCATACATGGAGTCCCCCCTTTTGCTGCTCATCAGAAAAAGAGCCTTTTGGCTCGTTATATTATTTGTAGGAGAACTTTTTACGGCATCAGCCATGGCATTTTTTGAAGAAGACATTGCAAAAGCACATGTTAACCCAACAACAAGTGGGCAACAGGAGCTCCACCGCACACACGCAATAAAGTTAAAAGAGACATGGAAACAACTGGCTAAATTTATTGCACTCACAGAATTTAATGATGTAAAACCAGTAAACATTCCTCTTGTACCTGAAAAAAAAGGGTTTGAAGATCCTAGTCGAATCGCTCTTGTTGATCTTGAACATATGGAAAGCGCCGTTGATGGATTTTGCGGAAGCTACAATAAAAGCAATGGCTTGCTAAGCTGCATACCCGCAGAACAGATCAAAGATATTGTGAAAGAGGCAAACAAGCACGGGATAACGCTCAGCAAAAAGCTGGTACGAGCTATTGAAAAAGATCGTTTGCAAGAGATTGAGCATCACAAAAAAGTCCGTGAATTTCATGAGAAAAAAGGCATTTAACAGGTAAAGAGCTTATTCAAATTGATCTTGATTCTTTGGGGTTAGACTTAACCCAAACAGCGCATTTTGAAGCAACAACAACAGTCGAAACATGGGAAGAACAGACAGTTTCTTTAAAAATAGCGATCGAAAATATCCTCACAGAAACAAATAGACTCATTCAAGAGAGCTCCGATCAGCAATCTATCCAGGGTCAACGTTATTTTAAGCTTCAGTTTCCCTTATATTTGAATGGACAATTGATTACTAATTATCGAAATACTCAAAACGAACCATTAGTTCCCCTTATCCTTCAAGCCCTTAAAGAATATATTTTCAAAATGGATATTGACGGATACGTCTACGATATACAAGCATAAAAAATGGCCTAAGCTTTTTAAAAACTTAGGCCATTTTTTTATTCCGAGTAAGATTGACTTAAGTGATCTTTAATCGATGCTCTAAGAGATTCATGTGGAACGAAAACACCCGTTAATTTTTTTCGGGTTATAGGTGACGACCCATCTAGCTTATACCATTTCTCGATAGCTTCACGCTCATAAGTGCATCCATCGCTAGCCGTAACAGGATCTGTCATATAATCATGTGTAATTGGGCATGTCATATCTTCCTGCTTAAAAGTAGGTGCTATACACGCTTCGTTCTCCACCTCATGGGAAACATATATCTCTTTTTGAGGGATGGAAGGATTAAGCTTTCTCTCCCATTCTTTCTTTAAAAAATCGATAAATTTTATGCATACCCCATTTCTAGTGATTTCTTTTTGGCTAATTCCGGCAATATGCACGATTCTTTCTAGCTTTTCCCAATACAATTGGGGATCTTTTTTAGTTTTCTCTATAATGGAATAGTACCCTTTAAAAATGGGAATTGGTTCTTCTAATTTTTCCTTTTTAAAAACCGTTACTTTCTCTAGATTTTTTTGAAATTCTGAGGAAATTATATCCTCTGCGATTCTGAGTTCACGGTTAATTTCACGCGCTTCGAAATATAATTTTGAAAGTACAACTATAATGGCATCGGCCTCTGTTGTAATGGCTAAAGTCAATAATTTACTGGTTTGAAGACATAATTGTGGATTCGCCTTATGACGAAGAGGCAAAATACCTGCTGATTTAAGATCTTTGTGAAGAGCAGATGCTTCTACATCTACAGTTTCGCCACATGAGTCTAAAACGAAGCATTTTTTTTGATATTCAAACACTTCATCTTTAATCAAAGACAGGCATTCTTTGTAGGCTTTTTGTGCAGGAGTAGGAAGGCGGTCACTTCCAATAAATCGCTTATATTCACTTTTTAAATGACGCATAAAACTCTGTTCCCCGCTATCCAGATTTACTTTAGTTTTATGCACGCCCATAATTTTAGCAAATAGCTTAAGCTTATCCCAATAAAGCCTCGGCGATCCTGCATCACTTAAATCAAGAATACGCGCACCTCTATCTTTCAATTCCTTTATTTCTGAAGGCAAAACGATACACTTTTGAAGAAGAAAAACGGTTGTTTTTTTTGCATCATCTAATAAGTCTTGATGACACCTAATTTCTTTAAGGTGTGCTCTTTTTTCATGATAAGTTTTTGTATAAACAACAATTGTAGCTGTACTCGGTTTTTCTTTTTGTGTGTTGTGCAAACAACCAGCCATTCTTAATTCACCTACAATGCCGTAGGCTTCACTATCCAGATCAAAGTCTCCTCCTCTTGGGTCGACAACGTTTACGAATATGTCAGATCGATCGTTTTTTTGACTATTAAGGTATACCAGCATTTGTTCAAATGCTACAGAATGTGGCAAAGGATCAGCTCGTGGTGTTTTTCTTTCACACATCCATGAACGGGCCATTTCATTTTCAGCTTCATCTGAATGAGAAGAAATAGCCTGAACTTCCCCTTCCACAAATTCCCTTGGTCTATCTAATGCTGAAAGGTTAAGAGTCGATACGTTTGGCCATTTTTTTGAAAGGATTCTAACAATAGGTGGTTTCTCTATTCTCTCAATAAGTTTTCCTATTCTTTCTTCCCATTTTTTTTCCAAATCCATCATAAAATGACCAGGGAGAATGTGCAAACCCACAGCAACACAAATCCCCTTCAGAATATTTAAATAAAATTGTTTTGGTTCCAAAGAATTGAATAAATTAACAGACCAATTGTCGCAATTATCTTTATGGGGTGCCTTTTTGGGTTCAAAAAAAGCAAATGTGACAATTCTTTTGTTTTCAATTTTTAAAAATTGAAATAAAAATTCGTTTGTCCATTCCCCCTTCTCCTCGATCTCTATACGGCAAAAAACATCATGTTTACTTACATTTTCATAATTAAAAAGAAATTCACGCTGATTGGGCTCTTTTTTAATCATATCTATTCCCGCTTCTTCAAAATAGCGGTACATCTCTTCAAAACGATCATTAACAATACTCGGAATCACAATAAAACATTTAGGCACACATTCAAGTTGGGAGAGTTTGCTCTTAATAAGGGCCAAACACTCTTTGAATGTTTCACTGCAATTTCTAGAATCCCTCTCACGAGAAAAAATGGTTGAAATTTGTCTGGCGGGATGATCATTACTTACCAATGTAAAATCCCAACAAAAACATGTACGACAGATGGAAGATTCACGAAGAAATTTGATTTTTTCATGAGGTATAATGTTCAGAATGGAGCTAAGCTCATCACATCTCATTTCTTTTTTTATACATCCTTTGCCCCAAATCTCCAATTCTACTAAGTGAGAATCATCTTGAGGAGGTTCTATTATGACAGATTCAATGAGCGAAGGATTCACGCTGAAATTCGATGTCGTAGCGTAAGAGGATGATGGTGCTTCCATATATTTTCCTTTAGCAATTGATAAGCAGACGTTTGTTTATTTTTTTAAATATTCGATTTCAAGATCTTAAAACGATTCTCTAGGCAAGAGAACCTTTCCAGGTTAACAAAAAAATTCGCCTAAAATACTCTCTAAGTACGCTTTAGAGTTCACTCTTCAACATGAATCTTAACGACCGCAAATTATCATAGACACCTTTTATTGAATAGATCTCTTTTAGAGAATGCTCTGCGCATGAAAAAAGGAATACCGGCATGTTTTGTTTTTTTGAAATAGGTCGGTGGGCTATTTAGGTGGCCATAAGTTATGATCTTGAAAATCATTAAATAAATTTATCTAAAACTCAAAAAAATAACCTTATTTATCAATTGCTAAAAGCCTTAAAGCATCTGTATGCTAAAGGTTATTATGTGCACCGAGATATTAAAGAACACAACATTTTATGGAAAAAAGATGAAAAAGATCGTTAAATTTTAAAACTTTCTGATTTCGAAATGACTTGCAAAAAGGATTGGAAATTTAAATATGGTTACAAAGGAACCCCTCAATATATATCACATGAAATAAGTAAAATATGAATAAAATGATCTTATATTCCCCATATTAAATCGAAAATTTCAGATCTTATGAAAAATGAGATCTGGGCTGTAGGATTATTATCTTATCAATTATATTTGTGTAATTTCTAGCATTTTATTTTAAATTCAATAACGATTGAATATTTTTTTAATGCTTTATCCACTGTTCGAGAAGTAACAGAATTAGATCCATATAAAGCTGAGAACGATTTAATTGCAAAAATATTACAAGTTAATCCAGAAAAATGCATTTCTGCAAAATAAGCACTTGAAAAGTTTTATACTAATCAGTTATTTAATTAAACAATTTATTAATTCCAAATTAAGAGTAGTTGTGGTATAATTTTTGCAAAAACACATAACAAAAAGCATGGTCATGAATTACTCGTCACAATTAAGTTTATCGTCACTAAGTTTAACTACTACTAATCATCAAGATTTAGAATCTAAATCAAAGATCTCCATAGATAAAATCTTAATAGATTTAAAACCTTTAAAAATAAATAATGAAAAAATTATCAGATGTTTTGCTAATCTTGAAAAATATAGAAACATGTATGCCGAAGCTTTAAAAGAAAAAGGCATTGATTATTTTGAAGTTAAAAACATAAACCCTTTCAAATTTGTAACAAGACTAAAAAATGATAATATCTATTACTATCTTGATTTAAATGTTAAGCTAGGAGATGGCACTGCCAAAACCGTAAAAAGTTATTATGATTGCCAGAAAAATACTTTCGTGGCTTTAGCTTTTATTAATTTTCAGCCCGAAGAAGAAGAAGCATGCTTAAAAAAAATTCAAAAAGAATATAAAATATCTAGAAAATTTAATCCTATTCTTAATCAATCTATTGTAAAAACACGCTTTCTTCTCAAAGGATCCAATCATTTTGTCATTGGGGCTGAAAAATGTGATGCCCCTTTAACAAAGCTATTCACTTATGAATTACCTGAAAATGTAAAAGATTCGGTTATGCAGCAAATTCTGGGCATTTTGAGCAAACTGCATGAAGCTGGATACGCCCATCGTGATATTAAAGAAGACAATATTCTTTTTAAAGTTGAGGGTGATGAAATTGTGATAAAAATCGCAGATTTTGGCTTTGCTTGCAAAAAGGATTGGAAGCCTAAATATGCATGGAGAGGAAGCCCTCGATATACTGCCCCTGAAGTAGGTCGAATAAAAGAAATGGGGAAAGAAGAGTTTTTTAGCCAAGCAGATTTAACTAAAATGGACATGTGGGCAGCTGGTTTAGTCTGTTACCGCTTATTTAAAGAAACTTGGCCTCCTTATTTCTTAGCTTCTAAAAATCTCAAAGAGTGCTTGGACAATGCCTTCAATCTCACACACATCCCAGGCCTCAATCCTAATGACCCGCGTGAAAATCTGATCTCAAAAATGTTGGAGATAGATCCAGCTCAACGTATCACCGCAGCTGGTGCGTTAGAAGCAGCTAAGGAATTAAATTCGTAAGTTTTATCAAGGCCTCCAAAAATGCTTGGAGGCCTTTTATCTTTACTTTTGATCCATCTTCATGAGATAGATCTTTGCTTTTTCCCCATTAAGATCCCACTCCTGCCCATCCACTTGATCAAGAAAATCTACTTGAACAGCCAAGACTTCGCTCCGAATGTAATCTCCATGTTTAATAAAGCATGCTTTGACTCTATCCGTTGTTTCTAATTGGATACAGATACGATCAGTTACAGCAAAGCCCCCTTCGCGACGCATAGTGTTCACTTTATTGATCACTTCGCGTGCTAATCCTTCAATGAGTAAAGGTTCCGTTAACACAGTATCTAAAGCAATGGTGATAGTGCCCGCATTTGCGGCGATCATCCCTTCATGGACAGAACGCTCAACTTGAACATCCTCACCTGTTAAGAAAATGGTTTCTCCATCCAAAGTAATAGGTAAGCTTTTTCCTTCCAAAAGATCTCCCAGTTGAGCCTGTGTTAATTCATCAATCTCCTGCTGAACAGCCTTCATTAGCTTGCCCACCTTTTTCCCAAGAACCCTAAAGTTTGGCTTTGCCTTAAGACTTACCCACTCGGTTTCATTCAGGCTGAATTCAACATTTTTGACATTGAGCTCTTCTGCAATCAAATGTTGTTGATCTTCTAAGAAGTGCAAAACATGCGGATCTGGAGAAGCAATGTGTACAGCAGCCAATGGTTGACGTACTTTTAATTTATGCTCTTTACGTAAGCCATGTCCTAAACTGACCACCGTTTGCACAGCTTCCATTGCAGCTTCCAATTCTTGATTACGCAGTTCTTTTTGATAAACGGGATAATCGCACAAATGGACAGACGCAGGCATTTTTTCACGACGCAAATTGTTATACATGCTCTCTGTCAGAAACGGAATAAAAGGAGCTGCGATTTTTGTTAGCGTCAATAGAGTCTGATAAAGTGTGGAAAACGCTTGGTGCCGATCTTCATTAGCTTCTTCTTGCCAAAAGCGTCTTCTCGAACGACGAATATACCAATTGGTCAATTGATCCACAAAAGTTACGAATGGTTCAACAGCCGCACTCAAATCATAGGCATCCATTCCCTCTTCCACTTGATGGACCAATTTATTGAGGAGTGACAATAACCATTGATCAATGACCGCTCCGGGCTTTAAATCTTCATTAGCAGAAGGCGTCCAATTGTAAATACGGGCATAAGTTACAAAAAAGCTGTAGGCATTCCACATGGGAATGAGGATTTGTCGCAGGACAAGCTCCACCCCTTTTTCAGAAAAGCACAGATCATCTGCACGTACGGCTGGGCTATGCATCATGTACAGGCGAACAGCATCCGCTCCATATTTTTCTACAACCGTTGTCGGATCTGGATAATTGCGAAGTCTTTTCGACATCTTCGCTCCATCTTCGGCCAGAATAATTCCGTTTACAATCACATTTTTAAAAGCAGGTTGATCAAATAAGGCTGTAGACAAGATCGTAAGGGTATAAAACCATCCTCTTGTTTGATCAAGACCTTCTGCAATAAAGTCAGCAGGAAAGTTATTTTCAAAAAGTTCCCGATTTTCAAACGGATAATGATTTTGGGCGTAGGGCATCGATCCTGATTCAAACCAGCAGTCAAAAACTTCTGTCACGCGTTTAAAAACTTTTCCATTTCGTTCAATGACAAGATCGTCAATAAAATGGCGATGCAGATCTTCTACTTTTTGACCGATAGCTTCTTCTAATTCTGCTATGCTACCGATGACGATCAACTCTCCATCTTCTGCTCTCCAAATTGGGATAGGAGTTCCCCAGTAACGATTTCGACTTATGGCCCAATCGCGAGCCCCTTCTAGCCACTTTCCGAAACGTCCATGCTTAATGTGATCAGGTGTCCAATGAATTTCACGGTTTGAAGCTAAAAGACCATCTTTAATTTTTTCTACAGCCACAAACCAAGTGCTCATCGCACGATAGATCAAGGGAGTATCGGAGCGCCAGCAGAAAGGGTAACGGTGATGTAGAGTCCCATGATGGAAAATTTTTCCTTCCCCTTTTAAACGTCTGATAATATCTTTGTCCGCATCCTTAACAAAAAGTCCTTCATATTCGGGGATTTCAGATGTAAATAATCCATTGGTATTCACAGGGCAAACAAGTTCAATTCCCGCTCTTTGAGCAGCATAAAAGTCCACTTCGCCAAAAGCTGGAGCACAATGCACAAGCCCTGTTCCCTCATCAGTCGAAACACTACCTTCCTCAATCACACGGAAAGCACCATCCTGAGCCCGATCAGCAAAATAGGAAAAGGCCGGCACATAGCGGAGACCAACCAACTCTTTCCCTTTCATGTGTTGCACAATGGAATAGCTAGCTTCGTCTTTAAAATTGAGAGGAAGATTTGGCTGAGCCAAAATGTAATATTTGCCTGATGCGTGTTCTTGAATTTTGACATAATCAATCTCAGGACCAACTAAAATAGCCAAGTTGGAAACCAGCGTCCAGGGAGTCGTCGTCCAGATCAATAAGGAGGTATTGGGATCATTTTCTAAAGGAAAAGCCACCGTTAACGAAGGATCATCAACATCTTTATAATTTTCACCCGCTTCAAAATTAGACAAAGGAGTGCCTAGCTTTGCTGAGAAAGGCATCACTTTAAAGCCCTCATAAACTAGGCCTTTTTCATAAAGTTTTTTGAATACCCACCACACAGATTCCATAAATGACACATCCATGGTCCGGTAAGTATTCGAGAAATCTACCCATCGCCCCATACGCGTAACCGTTTTTTTCCATTCTTCCGTATAACGCAACACAATCTTGCGACATTCTTCATTAAAATTGGCGATTCCAAAAGCTTCGATCGATGCAGCTCCAGAGAGGCCTTGGCTTTTCTCAATCTCATTCTCAATGGGCAGTCCGTGACAATCCCAACCAAAACGGCGTGGAACGCAAAAGCCTTTCATAGTTTTATAGCGGGGAACGACGTCTTTAATTGTTCCTGCGAGAAGGTGTCCATAGTGCGGGAGTCCCGTTGCAAAAGGAGGGCCATCGTAAAATGAAAATAAGGGAGCTTCTTTTCTCTCTTGAATAGAACGAATAAAAATATTGTCCTTCTCCCAAAAATTTAAAACTTTTTTTTCTCGTTCGTCAAAAGATTCATTGCCAACGGGTTCTAACATAGATAATCCTGAATGCCAAAAGTTATTAAAATTGTGTCAGTGGAATTATACTAAAAAAAGAAATAAAAATGAGCGGAAATATTCGTTCAAAAATACACTACTAAAAAATGAAGCTGACTAAAAGCTCAATAGTGACAAAAAAGCCAGAGAAGATTTGCCAAAATAGTGCTTTCTGCAAGACAAAATAATTTAACCTTATTATAACAGTATTTGATATTCATTATATACACTTTGGAATGGACATGGAAGGAATCGCGGGGATTGTATATCCAGACATTTTTCAGATGAACAATTTAAGCGTTTCCCTCTTAAATGCTCTGAAAATGCGCGGAGGAAATGTTAGCGATTCGTATACTTTTCGAAACATTGAGTTGGGATGCGTTGGAACAAAACTTTTTATACCTCCTAAAAAAAATATTGTACTTGCTTTCGATGGAAATCTTTACAATTTAAAAGATTTGCATAAAGAACTCACAAAAACGATTCAAGCTCCTCTAAAATTAAATGTGCGAGAATTAATATTGGCCGCCTATATCTGTTGGGGGCCCTCCTTCTTAAAATATCTCGATGGTGACTTTGCACTCGCTATCCTTGATCAAGAAAAAGAAAGGATGATTATCGCACGGGATCGAATTGGGAAAAAACCCCTTTATTGGTATCACCAATCTCATTATTTTATTTTTGCAAGCGAATTAAAAGCAATTTTAGCAACGGGAGTTGTCGCACAAACCCCTGCTATAGATGCATTTGCTGCTTATCTGACTTTTGGCTATGTTCCGCAAGATATGAGCCCCATTCAAAACATCTGCAAACTTCTGCCTGGTCATTATCTGCAATTAAACTTTGATGGCAGCAAATTTATTGAGTCCTATTGGTCTTATAGTTCCTATTTTAAAAAGTCTTCAAATGACTCTAAGCGCACATTACTTAGTCAACTCGATGCTCTGATTTACCGAAGTGTCGAGGCTAGAATGCCTGAAAATAAACCGGTCGGATGCTTTCTTTCAGGGGGTTTGGGGTCTGCAAGCATTGCTTATTATATGCGTAAAGTTCTTGAGGAACGCCCCTTTGCAGCTTTTACGGTTGGTTTTGAAAAAGAAAACGAAGAAGACGTCAAAGCTGCAAAAGAAACTGCACAGCAGTTTCATTTGCTTCACTATACTGAACAAATTCCTCCATCCGATCTGTTGTCTGATTTAGTCAAAATTATATGGTATCTCGATGAGCCATTAGCAGATCCCAATATTGTGGCAACGTGGCGACTTGCTAAGCTTGCTTCAACTAAAACACATACTGTGTTTTCGGGCATGGGGAGTGATGAAATCTTTGCGGGTCACAATCGTTATACAACTGAAGAGCGCGAGCAATCTTTTTTTTCACCTTTGGCACAGTTTACCATGCAGATGATGCGCTCCTTTTTAATTCCTTTACTAAGTGTCGTCAATAAATCTTGGGCTTATCCTCTGCTACGCCATGCAGGAACAAATCCATGGCAATTTAACTACATGAAAAAAAATACGATTTTTAGCGAGAGGGAAATTGCCAGAGCTGCTCCTAAATTAGCTGGATTATTTGATCCGGAAGTTTTTTTGCATAAGTTTCATCATTTGGAGAGAATTAAATCACTCACGTCTTCTTTTCTTTATTTTGATGTTAAAACGCGCTTACCCGATTGTTTTATTTTGCAATATGAGCGCCTAACAACTGCCCATCAGCTTCAATGGTGTACGCCTTTCCTAGACCATCATCTCATTGAATATCTCGCAACATTTCAAGAACCTGAATATCTAGATGAAAGTGAAACAGCTTCTTTTTTAAAAGCGATTATGAAAGCTGCTTTGCCCTCTTCAGTTGCTCAGCGGCCAAAAAAGACGCGTCAAACATTTCTTAGGGAGTGGTTAATTACCCCCCAAATACGAGAAGTATTTCTTCTTTTGAAGCGAGGATCTCTCGTAGAAAGCGGTCTTATTTCCTTAAGGTGGGTGCAGATGCAAATCGATCAGCTACAAACTTCGCCTTACGCCTTTAAGTATTTATGGAGTGTTCTCATTCTGGAAATTTGGTTTCGTCTTTATATCAATCGACCGATTTCCTCCGAACCCCCAAATTTAAGTGTCAAAGAAATCCTCTTAGAATATTAAATAACAAACAAAAGCAAGCAATATGGCGTTACAAATACTTCCTCCAAAAGATTCTAAACCAAGTGCTTCCTCAAATTTGAATCAACAAAAAAAGCAAGCAGAAGAACACTTTGAAAAAATGTGGCAAAATAATCCAGAGCAATTTAATCCCTTACGCAATTGCATGGAGCGTGAACGCATAGATCAAACATGGAATCTCATCCAAGAGTTTTTTCCCACCCCCCCAAAAAAAACTGCTGATCTCGGCTGTGGATATGGGATTTTTTCGGAAAAACTAAGCCAAATGGGCTCGCAAGTAGATGCGGTGGACATCGCACCATCTGCCCTTAAACACTTAGAAATATTTCATTCTGAAAAGATCAAGCCTATTCAAAGCCATCTTCCTTTCACCTCTTTGCTCGATGGAGAATATCCCCTTGTCATTTGCACAGAAGTCATCGCCTATCTCCCTTCAAACCATTTTCGGATCTTATTTTCTGAACTTGCTCGTTTAAATACTAACGAAGGGTTTGCTGTTTGCTCGACACCCGTTGATATTTATTCTGAAGATGCATTGCAACGGTTTTTAGGATTAGCGGAAACAGAATTTAAGATTCATAAAATTGTGTATAGCCATCACAGCCTATATATTCAGCTGAGAGATTTTTTTGAAATTCCATCCCATTTTGTGCGGGCCTCTCAAGATCCGATCTATAAAAAAAAATATCTCGAAAAAACTAACGGAATCAAAAAAAAATGGATGGAATGGAATAGCAATCGTTTTTTTGGAAACCTATGGAAAATCCCGAAACTCATTTTTGCTCCTGTTTTTAATTGGCTTTCACAAAATCGTACGTCTCTTCTGCTATGTGAAAAAGCTTGCCGCTTTATTTGGGGAGATAATGGAATTAGCCATGTTGTTTTCATTGGATCACGCCGACCGATTATTGAAAAAACCCCTATCAATGAACAACCCATCTTGCCAAAACAAAAAAGATCGGTGTGGGAATAACTTTCTCACACCTTATTTATTTTATATGCTTAATTAAATAGATAATAACATTTTAATTTATATATAAAAACACATAGTCATTCCTATCTGAAATTAAATCAGCAAAACAATTGCATTTTTTATTGTAAATTGTTAAAATTTTCATCCTCCCCTAAATTAATCAATAATAAAAAGGATGTTCATGCAAGTCCCTCCAAATCTTCATTCAGCCCCCCTTGATTATCAAGCATTTTCTTTAAACAATTCAGACAATCACTCACAATCCATTACTTATGTGAAGATTTACACTTTAGATGGACACGAACGTGTAATTGACAATCGGATCCTTGACAACTTAGGTATCCTAAAAGAAATTTTTGCTTATGGAGAATCAGATGAATCGAAACTGAGCGAAGCTCGATTGAAATTTAGCGCCGCCGTTCTAGATTTTGTCATTGATTGTGCGATTAAGAAAAACTCTGAAAATAGTTTCTATGCATACTTTCAACCCATAATGCAAAATTCAGTTTCTTTACTCCCCGAGATTTATCAATTTGCAAGTTTTTTTTCGATAGAATATTTGCAAGTATTATTGCTGACGATTTCTCTTGGTGACAACTTACCAAATGAATACCAACTAAAACAGTTTGAAGAGATTGTCAATAACGATGCTTTTGATTTAAATCAGAGAAAATACGCTTGCTACATGTTAATTACATGTAATCGATCCAATACTAAAGTAAAAGAGCAGTTGCATAAGTTCATGTCTTTAACAACCGAAAGCAGTATTGAAGAAATATTCGGTTGGATTATGGGACCTAATGGGATACATTGTGCTAAACGACAAAAATGTCTCTATTATTTTTTTGAAGTACTTAGCGATAAGGATTATTTAAGCTCAAATCCCAGCTTTCTCCTATCATCTAAAGATACACTTCCCCAACGCTTCAACTCAGACCTATCCCTATCGTTCACAGATGCACTTCCGAAATTATATGAACAAGGAGATTACTTAGTCCTCCATAGTTTTATCAGCTTAGCAAAAAATATCAGAGACCCCTTTCTTGCAAAAAAACTGTTTGAAATCATTGATAGCGCAGCAAATATCTCCAAATCATGTTTACAAGATCATTTTGACTGGGGTTCACTAATATTAAATAAAACAATTGAAAAACAAGAAGCATCCCTAGTCTTTAGTGTTCAGGAAAGCGTGTTCGCCTCCTTTGCATTTCATGCAATGATTCATAACATCTCTTCAAATCAAGCCGCTGAAGTCTCAAAAACATTTTGTGATTGTATTTTGAATATAGAGACCAAAGGTTTGTCATTCCCGCTCCCGGCTTTGCGAGCTCCTCCCAAAATATGGACGATCCCCAAAAATAATCAACATGCTTATATCCTTAATACTGCTTTCCATAGCATATTCTGTACCTTTCAATCCGCACTCCAAGCGACCAAAGACCCAGAAGAGTGGCTAAAAACGCTAGTAAAATTTTTACATATATATCAGGGATTGCAAGATTCGACAAAAAAAGCGGATCCATATTATCTTTACAATTCCCGTCTTTTACAAACTTTTCATCATTTAGATCTTTCTCAAGATAATGAGGATCATCAACGTTTCTTAAAAGATTTTATAGAGTTACTTGATCATTTTCGATTAATTACCTTGGATTTAGCCTTGGATTTTACCGAATATGAAGATCGTTTTCCTGAATTTGTACAAGCCATGCAGGATAGATTAACTGACGATGTTAAAAATAACTTAATCATGCATAAAGAACATTCCAAGCAAAAACAAGAATTTGATTATTCTTTCTCAGAAAAGGTCATTGAATATCTTCGCCTTAATCAAATAGATGCCGCATTGTGTGCATTACGTGATGAAGAAAATCGGCTATCAAATCAAAAGGCTTTTGACAAAATCGCTTTTCGTACCATGTTGATGCAAGAAATTTTAAAGGGTGAGAACGGTCTAGCCAATGCTTTAGAATTAAATCGACGATTCGGAAAAAAAACACGCAACATGTTTTTAGAAGTCATCATTAACGATCTCGAACATGCTCAGACAGGAAACAAGCTCGAACTATTTTCTGAGCTGCTAGGGAGACTTGAATTACTTCATGACTCAAAACTCAAACAAAAATTCTATATTCAACTTATTCATTATGCCTGTAAGCAGCCTATCAAAATAAGTCTAGAAATTGGAAATAAATTCTTCTTGCCTCTACAAAATTATCAAGATGAGCAATCTTTCCCAGTAAATTTAATTGACCTACTAGAATATTTGCTGATCCATTCAAAACAAGAAGAATGTCTACCGGATGTCTTGAAATTCGTTGAAGGCTTTCACCGGGGCAAAACAAAAAAAGGAGATTCCTTAAAAAATATTAAAGATCGGATGATACCATCCTTACTTGCAGTTCATTTAATTCGTGGAGAGGCTAAAGAAGTTCATCGCCTTTTAGGTAGATCAAAAACACACAAAGCTGTACTTTATCCTTTAAATAAAGCCTTACGATTATTAGCAGATTTTGAACTTACTCAATCCTCTACCAGATGCTTAAATGAAATTGTTTTCAACAAAATAAGTGCTTGGAAGGAGGCTTATGATGCACTTGGAGCCAAACATTTAAAAATATACTTCGAAAATGAATCGAAAGATATTTTTACATTTTTACTTAAAGAAAATACAAAAGCCTTACAAAAAGTAGAAGCACAAGAAGAAAGAAATACTTATCTTAAGAAGATCGGTATATTACTCCTAAATGCACCTTTGATGGCTATTGAAAGTAAAATTAAGTGTTTAGAAACAATTTTTGCTTTATACCCTATCAATGTTACTCAACAGGCCGTTAAAAATATTTGCTTTTCAATTTTAGAGAAACGTAAACGACATGAAGCCGCTTCTTTAGGAACGTTTTTAGGTGAAAGAGCTCTTGCTTCGATTTTACCAAATGTTTCAAATATGTTTCAATTTTCGGAAATGACTTTCCCGTTTATAAAAGCGCTTAAAATGAATGGTTATACTCGAGAATTCCTAGATCATGTATTGTCTAGAAACCTTTCTTTCAATAGCATAATGCAAATCATGGCCTGGTTACCCACCACATCTATTGACTCTTTTACGCAAACAAAAAGAAAGTTCGAATTTAAAGAAACGAAGATAGAACCAGCGGATTCGTTGAGTAAAGATTCTCTAGAACCCGAAGAACCTCTTGCGAAAAGAAAACGAAAAGACAAAGGTAAAGAAAAGATGGATGAATAAAAACACTTATTTATCACATTAAAATTCCTTTTTTTTATGCAGGAGAAGTCATAAGACTTCTCCTGCAGAAATCAAACACATTTTATCTCGATCATTCCGCAATCTCTCATTTTTAAAGTTTTGTAAAAAAATAACCTTTTACAAAAGCTTATCAGGCTACAATGAGGAAACACCCTAAAAAAATATTTTATTTCATTAACACAGCTTTACAAAATTTTTAATTATAAGCGAAATTGAGGATGCAGAACAAAATAGAGAAATAATAACAGAAAAAAGTTAATGGAGAGCTTTGACTTGTCGATACCATATGCAAACGTTCACTATCGTGATGGTGCATGCATTTTATCACCACTATTTTAAAAGTTTAAAAAGGGTAATCATTCTCATAATTTTTAAAGGTATTCTTTATAGAAAAGAATTGAATTTTTTGAAAAAAAGGGCCGGAGATTGTCTCAAAGCACAAACAACATCCTTAAGGCTGCTACATTCCTGTCCTGACCTGGTTCGGACTGTTTCATTCTATGAGGTCCCCGGCTTAAAGAGGAATAGATTGAAAGTAAAAGGTTAACCAAATAGTGAGTTAACTGCAATGGTTATTTTTGCTTCTATAAAGAGTGGCATACAGAAGCTCTCTTTCATGCATAGCTCCTCGTTCAAATAGTCCCAGCAGTAGACAAATGGGATTTTTTAAATGTTGCTAAATCTTCTGAAAAAATCTTCCGCAAAGCTTGTTGAGTTTCGACAAATATTTCTTCGTCGGGTTTTAATAATTCGACTTCAGATTCTGTAAACCAACGAATTCCTTCCGTTTCTTCAACATTCTGTGTGATTTCTCCTTTTAATGGAAATCCCAAGTAAACAAAATCTAAATGTTGGTGTGCCGGCTGCTCCCGATAAGCAGGAACTTCAGCGGTTAGACACAGATAAGGACGAGCAAAGCTTGTCGCATTCCATCTTTCTATCCAAACATTTTCTTGTAGAAAAAAACCAATTTCTAATCCTGTCTCTTCTAAAGCTTCACGTCTAGCTGCTTCTGGAGGAGCTTCATTTGGCTCTATATGCCCTCCAGGAGGCAACCACTTTTGCAGTTTTTTATGAAAGATCAGAAGAACTTTCTGTTCTTCTAAAATGTAAACGGATGTTGTAAATTGTCTCATTCTATTGTTCCCTCGTAAGTACGAAAATGCTTTTCAACGTTAGAAAGTGTTTTTCTCAAAGCTATTTCAGGATCAATTTTGTTTTCTTCCGCATATAAAACGAGAGAAAATAGCATCTTTCCGACCGATTCTTCATCGGCACAATCCCAAGAAATGCTTTTAAAGTTCCCTAGGGAAAAATCTGTCTTTTTGATTTTTTTTCCTATTTTCATTCCACGCGTTAAACCTGGAAGCGCTTTTGAAATCCCATCTAAAGCACTTTTTCTTTCTTGCTTTTCCTGAGCTTTAATTGCTTCCCATTGACTCGCAACTTCTTCCGCGGTCTCCAATTTTTTTGTGCTGAATACATGGGGATGGCGGCGAATCAGCTTTGCAATAATATGCTCAACAGGCTCTGCCATTCTAAATTTTCCTTCTTTTTCAGCTAATTTGGTGATAAAGAAAAGATTTAAAAAGAGATCGCCCAGCTCTTCCTCCATATGATTAACATCCCCTGAATCGACAGCTTCAATCCATTCAGCAGCTTCTTCTAAAAGAGTTGAACGGAGGGTTTCAAGCGTTTGTTCGCGATCCCAAGGACATCCATTGGGCCCCAGCAATGTATTTAAAACGTCTAGAAGTTCTCGAATTTTGCCCAGCAAATTTTCATCCGCTTGTGTCATTTTGCGCACCCCAAGTTAAAATCAAAAAGAAGCAATTTATCATGAATCCCGATTTCTCTCATCAAGTTCTTGCCTTTTTTTGCCTTAGCTTTCATAGTTTGACTTGCCAACAAGGAATGTTAAAATGCCAAAATCCTCAGTTTTTATCGCATCCACAGGACAAAACATTGGCAAAACAACGTTATGTCTAGGAATTATTTCGGGCTTAAAAAAACGGTATTCCAAAGTTGGATTTATCAAGCCTATTGGTCAACAACATGTGACTATTGAAGGAAATGTGACGGTTGATAAAGATGTGATCTTATTCAAAAATGCCTTTCAGTTAGAAGATCCCTGGGCAGATATGAGTCCTGTGATTATTCCACAAGGTTTTACGAGAGATTTTATTGAGGGTAAAGTCACTGAAGAAGGCATGACGCAAAAAATTAAGCACTCTTTTCAGAAAATCTCCAAAGCCAATGACTACACCATTGTGGAAGGTACGGGACATGTTGGAGTAGGCTCTATCATCGATTTAAGCAATGCAAAGGTTGCCTCTTTATTGGGTCTTGAAATGGTGATCGTAACCTCTGGAGGACTTGGCTCGGCTTATGACGAACTTGCTTTAAACTTAGCTTTGTGCAAAGAACATAAGGTTAAAGTCCGCGGAGTTATTCTTAATCGCGTTTATGAGGAAAAGAGGGAGATGATTCTGCATTACTTCCCTCGCTTGCTTAAAAAATGGAACATCCCTTTGGCAGGATGCATTCCTTACAACGAATTTTTAAATAATCCCACCATTAAAGACTTTGAATATCTTTTTGATACCACCTTATTTGCTGGCGAGCAGCATCGCTATCGCCATTTTAAACACACTCGTTTAGCTGCCTCTTCCCTTGAAGCTTATGAAGAAGAAGTGATTCTAAATGAGTTAGTGATTACGCCAGCTAGTCGTGAAGATATTATTCATTCGGTCTTGAAACAGCACCTAGCTGCCTCTAAAATGGATGGCACGGATTTTCAAGGTGGAATGATTTTAACTGGTAGACATCCGCCAAGCAAAGAAATTTGCGAACAAATTCGACGGGTAGACATCCCCACTTTATATGCTCCCTTGCATAGCTACGATGCTTTAAAAATGATCACTTCTTATATCGCCAAAATCCGTATGGAAGACCTTCCAAAAGTAGAAAAAGCGATATCCCTAGTGGAAGATAATGTGGATTTCAACTTACTCACAAATGGGCATTCCTCACATTAAATTGATGCTGGAAGAGGATAAGTCGCCTTAAATCTTTCGAGAACTTTTTCTAAAGAAATGGTCTCTTTCTCGCTCACTTCAATTAATCCGGCATCCAACCAGGTTTGTTTAGATGTATCTGCTTTGATTAATCTTTCCGCAATCGGATACAAAAGGGGATCTTTTAATACTAATTGAATCAGTTTTAACTTGGGAATTTGAATATTAGGATTTGCACCCTTTTCCAGAAATAGCTCAATTAATGCCACTGAATTATTTGCTATCGCCAAAAGAATTGGATGCACATGATTTATTGGGTGATTTACTAGATGGGGAAACCTAGTCAAAAATTTTTCCGCAAAAGCTAGACTATACTTATTTATTGGGCAATCCATAAGAAAAAATAATCCGGAAACTTCGTTATCATCTCTTTGTAAAGTCGGTTTGCAAAAATCAAATGCAAAGTTAAAAAAATCATCAGAAAGATCAAGTTCATTTTCCAAAGCTATGTACACGATCGCGGCATGAAATAAAAACTCTCCGTTTGCCAAAGATCTAACATCTTGTTGGATAGCATTTAAAATTTCTTTGTTTTTTGATAAGAAAGTGCCGCTAATTGCAGCTTTAACAAAAATAAAATGTTTAGAGCTGGGTTCAGTATTAATTCGTTTGAATACCTCATTCACCATAGAAATAGAACCATATTTTCCAACGGCTTCGGCTAATTCATTGAGATGTGAATGAATGATATCTGAATCAATGGAATCCAAAAATCGAAATATATTGGCTACTTTGCCTTTGATTTCATTTTTTTCTAATTCACTTGCAGGCTGAATAGAATTGATAGTTTCTAGATTTTTTAAATTTTCTTGTGCATCTTCTAGGAATGCTTCTGAAGGGAAAATTTTAGAGTTCAAAATTGCCATCATTTTTTCTTTCTCTGCCTGATCGATTCTGGCGAGAAAAATGGTGCGTTCCAAAATTTTATGCATATTTCTGAAATTTTGCAGATCGGAAAATATCTCGCGAGCAGATTCAATCGTTTTTTGGGCAGTCGCTAAAGATTTTTCGGCATTTGTTGAAGCAATACTTCTTCTAAAAGGTTTGAGAACAAGATTAAGGACATATATGATACATCCTTTTAATCTCCCATCTTTTTTCCGCACCCCGAATTTTGTTGTCATGACAAATTTAGGATCTTTAGCTGCTTTAACTAAATTGGATTGAAAATTACCATCCGAAAAATCGAATTTAATTGTCATAAGAAACCTGCGTTCAAACGTGTAAAATAGTGACGTTAGCCCAAATAGCGAGAGCATTGTGCCTGAAAAGACTGAAAAATGTCTATTGCAGAAAGTTCTTGAATACAGGCCCCAGATGAGCACTTGCGTAGTTTTGGACAGCGCTTGGTAAAAGTTTGACCGTAGGGGCAGCTTCCTTGCAAAGCGTGGCTTTGTGTCCCTAACGGCTGGTATTTCAAGGCTAATGAAGCCCCAAAAATGCTAAATGTGGGTGTACCAGTCGTGCCAGCCAAATGCAAAGGAAGAGAATCCATGGCCAACACAAGGTCAACTTGACTCATCAGATTTTGTAAGAGAGGCAAAGGAAGTTTATCGACGATTTGGCTATTTTGAATCAATTGTGTATGGAGTCTTTGAACCATCTCTTTTTCGTCAGAAGACCCCCAAATAAACAAATAACGGCAGGCAAATCTTTCTTGGATCATGCGCAGCAGTTCGATCAACGTCTTTTCGGGAAGCTGCTTGTTGCGCCAAATTGTCCCTGGACAAACCAAGACAGTTTTTCCGGAAGTTAATAGAGATTTCACACAAGCTTGGTTTTCTTCAGAAATATTCAATAAGATCTTTTGAGGAACGTAAGTGAAATCATTGAAAAATTGCTGTGGGATGGCAAGATAATCCTCTCGGATATTATAGCCCACAGGAGGATCGAACTTCACGTTTGAGACAAGCAAATTTGGCCATTCGGGCACAGAATTCCATCCAAATCCTACTTTTTTTATGCCTTTAGCCATTCCCACAATAAGCCCTGATTTGCTGTTTCCCTGTAAATCAAAGATCACATCATAGGTGACTTTACGCAAACTCGAAAATGTTTCACAAATATCCCACCAATTTTCTCTTAGAGGAAAAAATTTTCTCCATTTTTTGGTGTGGACGTACAGTACATTTGAGACCGCTGGATGCCCTTGAACAAGTTCAGAAAATGGTTTCTCTACCACCCAATCAATCTGGGCATGCGGAAAGCGACTTCTTAAATAGTCAAGGACTGGAAATGTTTGGATGATATCGCCTAAAGATGAAGTCTTCACGATAAGAATTTTCATATCAGCCTCAAATGATCAAGGGCTTGTTTAAAATCGGAAGGCAGCGGGGCCTTTAACCTGATCTCTTTTTCTGAGCTCGGATGTGGGAAAGTGATTTCATAAGCATGCAGCAAGTAACGTGAGGGTTGATAAGAACAGATAAAACGTCGACCATATTGGTAATCGCCTAAAATAGGATGCCCCATTTCACTCATATGTACCCGAATTTGATGTGTGATCCCTGTAACTGGATAGCATTGGATTAAAGTACAATCCTGACCTTTCTTTTCTTTTCTCCAACCAGTACGGGCATGTACACCTTTAGATCCTGTGGCCTGTCCCCAAACTGTTTGTCCTTGGTATTTATGCAAAGGAGCAAGGTTGTTGTCGATGACGCCTTTCTCTTTGCTAATAGCACCGTCCACAATGACATAATAAGTCTTTTTCACTTTAAATGTTTTAAACAAATGAATCATTTTGTGCAAAACTGCGTCTGTCTTGGCAAACAAAAGGATACCGGTCGTGTCGCGGTCAAGGCGGTGAACAAGCTTAAGTGAGGGATCCTTCTGATGGATGAGTCGAACAATACCACTCGTATCGCAATTAATTCCGGCTGGCTTATCATAAACCAAGAGATCAGCATCTTCATAGATGATCCGCTTAGCTTCAAATTTTAACTGGGAAGAAGCAAAAAGAAATTGAAGCTTGTCGTTGTCCCATTCAATTTGATCGCCATTTGCAACACGTGTAGAGGCGAAGCGTTCCACTCGTTGATTGATGCGACAAAGATTACGCTCAATAGCATGCTTTAATTGTTTAGCGGAATAGGCATCCCCCAATTTGAGTTTGAGAAATGCATTTAGGGTCATGCCTGATTCTGCCGAAGCCACTTTCCAGATGTGCATATTTTAAACTTCTGGAAATTGGGTCAAGAAGCGCATATCATTTTCTGTGAAAAGACGGATATCACTCACCCCGTGTTTCAATAAAATTAAACGCTCAACGCCCATTCCCCAAGCAAAACCTGTATAAACTTCGGGATCAATATTCCCATATTTAAGCACTTCAGGATGAACCATTCCAGCCCCTGCAATCTCTAGCCAGCCTGTGTGCTTACAAAGATAGCAGCCGCTTTTATGGCAGTTAAGACACGAAATATCAACTTCCATGCCAGGCTCAACGAAGGGGAAATAACTAGGGCGATAACGTGTTTCAATTTCACGTCCAAAAAATTTTGCTACAAACTGGTCCATAGTAGCTAAAAGATCGGCAAATGTCACATTGACGTCCACATATAATGCTTCAACCTGGTGAAAGAAAACGTGTGAACGTGCTGTAATGGTTTCATTACGATAAACTTTTCCAGGAGCAATGATACGAATCGGCGGACGATTAGCTTCCATGATGCGCGCTTGAATATTACTGGTGTGTGTCCTTAAAAGCATATCGGTGGAAAGGTAGAAAGTATCCTGCATATCGCGTGCTGGATGATCAGGCGCAAAATTTAGTGCTTCAAAATTGTAATAGTCAGAATCAATATCAGGCCCATATTGAACTGAAAAGCCCATTTCAATAAGGATATCGATCATTTCGTCGAGAACTTGTGTGATGATATGTTTACGCCCAGCAAAACGTCTGCGTCCAGGAAGTGTCACATCAATCACTTCTCTTTCTAATTGGGCATTTTCTTCGGTTGAAAGAAATCGAGTTTGGCTGGCCTCTAGCGCGCCTTCCATCTCTTCTTTGAGTAAGTTAATTTGCTTTCCAACCTCTGGGCGTTCTTCAGGGGAAACATCTCGCAGGGATTTCATCAAATTTTGCAGAGGTCCTTTTTTTCCTAAGTATTTAACTTTGATCTGTTCCAAATCAGCGGAAGAATGAGCTGTATTTAATTCATGGTTAAATTCGTTCCGTAATGACTCTATTGTTATGTCCATTATTTTTTACTCACTTTGACAGGTCTTCATTGATGGTCGATAAGAAGTAGGAAAACGAAATAATCAATCTCGTTCCAAAAAAAAAGCAGAGCCGCTTAGGGCTCTGCTTAAAACCAGTCGATATCAAAACCTCTAAGCGAGGGATGCCTTTGCACAAACCACTACAGCTTCAAAGCTATTAGGGTCGCGTACTGCGATATCGGCTAACATTTTTCTATCAAGTTCACATCGTGCTTCTTTTAATCCATGGATCAACTTACTGTATGACATCCCATGAATTTTTGCTGCAGCACTGATACGCATAATCCATAAACTACGAAAATCTCGTTTTTTCAGTTTGCGATGGCGATAGTTGTACGCCATAGCACGCATAACAGCTTCGGTTGTTAGACGTAAATGGTTTTTACGATCTCCAACAAATCCTTTCGATAGTTTACGCAGTCTTTTTTTGCGACGACGTGAAGCGACAGCGTTGGTTGCTCTAACCATGCTAATCTCCACTATTTTACATCTAAGCTTTCAGCCTAGACACGTTTATTATCGCATCGGCACTCTGGCAGATGCATTTATACGCACATCAAACGTTTGTAAGTCTTGAGTTGTCCCTCATCCACTAGGGCTGGCTTTGACAACTGACGTTTCCGTTTGGGTGATTTTTTAGTCAAAATATGCCGTTTTCCAGGATGGCCTCTTTTAAGCTTCCCAGTACCAGTCAATTTAAATCTGGCAGCCACGGCTTTTTTTGTTTTCATTTTGGGCACTGTAATTCTCCTAAAATAAATACTCTTATTCGTTCTAATTCGGCTGTTGTTCAGTCGAATCGGCATCTTCCGGAGAAGATGAACGCTTAGGAGTTTCTTTTTTCTTCTTTGATCCAGGTGCAAGAACTACATTCAAAATCCGTCCAAACATCTTCATCGGAGCTTCAGGAATGGCAATTTCATCAAGTTCATCGCATAGCTTCTGAACGAGCTTTTCCCCTATTTCAGGGTGCATCATTTCCCTACCACGAAATGTACAAGTAATCTTGACTTTATTTCCTTTTTGGATAAAGTCCCGAGCATGCCGAAGTTTCGTGTTTAAGTCGTTTTCATCAATATTAGGCTTAATTTTAATTTCTTTAACCCTAATTTGATGTTGCGCCTTTTTATTTTCTTTCTCACGTTTCGTTTGATCGTAACGGAATTTCCCGTAATTCATAATCTTACAAACAGGAGGAGATGAACCAGGAACGATTTCAACAAGGTCTAGCCCCGCTTCTTCAGCTCGTGCTAAAGCTTCTTGTATGGAGATAATTCCAATTTGCTCGCCTGTTTGACTTATTACGCGCACCTTTGGAGCACGTATCTCTCGATTCGCTTTCAATCCGACTCTTAAACTCCTTATTAGTGCTCTTTATCATCTGCATTTTGCTGGTCAAACAGATTTTCTTTACTCAAAAGGGCAAGAAAGTCTTTAATCTCAACATCAGTTTTTGCAGTTTTGTCGTCAAAAGAGCGAACAGTCAATCGATTTTCTCGTTCTTCTTTGTCCCCAACGATCACTAAATAGGGAACTCGCTGTCGAGTTGCATCATAGATTTTTTCTGCCAGCGGATGCTGTCGTTTATCAATCGCAACTCTTAGGTTTTGATTTAACATCAAGACCTGTATTTTCTTCGCATACTCTATTACTTTCTCCCCTATTGGGAAGATTCGCACTTGCTCAGGTGCTAACCAAAATGGCAAGCGCCCCTCGTTTTGCTCTATTAAAAGAGCTATCCATCGTTCGGTCGAGCCAAGTGCAGTCCAACGAATCACCCACGGGGTGCTTTGAAGGCCTTTTGCTTGACTAGCTAATGCGAATGATTCTGCACTAAAAAGATCAAACTCTAATTGAGGTCCTTTCCATTGCCTATTGAGTGAATCGAATAGTTTAACTTCAATTCTAGGACCTCGCCAAGAAGAAAAAGCTTCTTCAACCTGATAATTTAAGTGACAGAACTTTAATGCTTCATGCAAAAACGCAATTGCTTGTGGCCATTGCTTCTTTGCAGCAGCATTTTTTTCAGCCTTTGGGTACAAATACCACTGGGCCTCAAAACCAAATACTTTAACTGTTTCCTCAATGAATTGCAAGGAAGAAATCAATTCATGCAAAACTTGCTCTGTTAAGCAAAACAGATAAGCATTGCTCATTTCACAAGTTTGGGATTTAAGCAATCCATCTAATTGATCACTTGCCGCAGGAGAAAATCGCTTTTCAGATTCAAAAAATCGAAGGGGAAAAGAGCACAAAGCGGATGCAGCAAAAAAAGCAGAGGAAAGCTGCGTAGAAGGGAGAACATACTCTTCTTCTTCTTTTTCAACGATCCAAGACTGTTCCCGTATTTTTTTTTCGACAGAAGGCTTAAACGAAAAATGCTCTAGAGGCAGCAAGCCAGTCATTCCAATTTTTTGATAACCATTTGCAGCATAGCCATTTTCACACCATTTCAAAACAGCAGCGCGCAAAGATTCGCCGCGCGGAAGCCAAACCCAGGAAGATATCCCTGCAGGAAGAAACAATTCCATTTCTTGCCCAAGATGCACATGCTGATTTTTTTTATGACGCGTCCACTTTTTTAGAAAAACTTTCATCTCATCGCGCTGCAAAAAAGCGGCCCCAAAAAGGCGAATCACACGTAATTTACCAAAGCTTGCATTGTAAATTTCTTTTTCAGAAAAAGAGAGAATTTTTACAGCTCTAATAACCGTTGGATCAGGAATTTCAGTTTCGGCATAAAGATCATAAAAATCCGCCATCCTGATTAATTCAACAATATTTTCCTCTGCATTTTCGGCGAGCTGCGCATGAAAAGACTGACCGTGATGTTGAAAAAAATGCACTGCATTTTCGCGCATCATATGCATTTCTTGAATTGCGGGAGGATTTTTGCATAATTGCCAAAGACGCTCTTCTATGAGAGGTAATAAAGTTTCTGTCACAGGCTGTGGGAAAAGACAATCATAGTAAAACCCCACCTGATTAATCCCACTTTGAACAAGCTGAACGTTAGGAAACAGATCGCGTAGCACGCAACCCAGCAACTTGGATAAAAGGGTTCGAAGAGATATCGGTATAAAATTCATGGGGTATTTGAGAGGGGAATGGGATATAGCTGACTTGAACAGCTGACCTCCACGATGTCAACGTGGCGCTCTAACCAACTGAGCTAATACCCCATCTAAATTCATGTATGAGTTTTGATCACTGAACAAGAACAATAGCCGATCGTGCTAAATTTATTCAAGCAAAAGAAGCGTGTCCTTGAAGATTTTTGCTTTTCATCAGAGATACCACTTGGAAGCAGATTCTATCACTACTCAGATTTGTCAGTTTTGCTCAATCCCAAAATGCGTTCTTTTAACTCTTCTAGATTGTGTCCTTTCCAAGGTCTCCATCCTTCGCTGGTGCTGAACGACACCATTTGTTCAGAAGATAGCTTGCCTTGGTTTTCTAATTTCACCTCATATACAATGCATCCAATCGGTAGGTTTTCCATTTCCTTTAATTCACGTATTAAAGGAATTTGCATCTTTAGCTCAGGGTATTTTTTAGTCATCGCCTGAAAAAGATCGTAACCTGTTGTCATTTGAGTATATAAGATATAATCCCCTTTTACTTCAGCTGAAAGAATTTCATGATGTTTTAATCCAAGAATTCTTGAAACAATCGTTATTCCATGCTCAACAAATTTTAGAACTGTGACGTTATGTTGATGCCATGTATCACCCTGGATGACACTTCGGATGGCGTGATACTGTCCGATAGAACCTAGATATTCCCACTCCCACAAAGCACCTTTTGGGGAATAGCCTAATAAATCCTCATCACTGGCTCGTTCGCACATGTATTTTTGAACATCAAAAATCTTTCCATCTTCATAATCCCCACTCATCAATTCTAATAAACAATCATCAGAGATCATTCGCGCTTCTAATAACCTCTTCGCATTGCATTCCAAACCATCAATCGATGCAACACTCAAAAAACAGACAAAAAAAAGAATTAAAGCGAAAGGTAATCGTCTGCTTGGTTTAAGATATAACATCGAAATAGACCTAAAAATAAATTGTTCATTGATAATTGTAAGCATAAATAAAGTATTTAATTCCACCATGATATTCTGACAGTAACACCCCTCTTTGCTTCTCTTTCGATCGTACCCCTATACTATGATCAGCCCATAATAAATTACCCGCTTAGGGTGGCTATTTCACTTGTTCAAAAAATAGATGAGTAAAAAGAAACCCTGATTCCTTATGATTTAAAATTAAATTCCATACTTAACAGATATCGCATCTTGTGATATGCATCGATTGTCTCCATTAAAGATCGATTAGCACCTCTTTTTTTAGACAAAAATAAAGGGAATCAGATGAAAAAGTCCGCATCGATAACTACATTATTTATAGATATTGGCGGTGTTCTTTTAACTAATGGATGGGATAGACAGTCCCGCATGCTGGCATCACAAAAATTTAACCTTGATTTTGAAGACATGGAGAGTCGCCATCACCTAACCTCTGACACATTCGAAATAGGAAAGCTTACCCTTGAGAACTATTTAAATAGAGTTGTATTCTATCGAAAGCGAATGTTTACACGAGAAGATTTTCAAAAATTCATGTTTGATCAATCAAAGCCTTTTCCACAAATGATTAACTTGGTTCTTAAACTTAAGATCCTGCATAGCCTTAAAATCGCCGTTGTTAGTAATGAAAGTAAAGAGTTAAATGAATACAGAATAAAAAAATTTAAGTTAGGCGAATTCGTAGATTTTTTTATTTCTTCCAGCATCGTGCATTTGCGCAAACCAGACGAAGATATTTTTCGCCTCGCTTTGGAGATCGCACAAGTTCCTGCTGAACGAGTCGTCTATATTGAAAATACACCTATGTTTGTCGAAGTCGCTCAAGGACTAGGGATTCAAAGTATCCTTCATACCGATTATGAATCAACATACGTCAAACTGTCCGATCTAAAAGTAAACAGATGAAAATAAGAACCTTGCAGGAAAGGCTACGCTCTGTTCAATTCGCGTCAATGTCGTTAAACTCACTATAAACGTGTTGTCTTGAATACTTCGACCAAGGCTTTTTCTAATCAATGACATATCCTCACCATTACTCAAGCTATCTGTGAATGGCGTAAGCTAAAACAATTGAAGGCCCTTTATTTTGAGAAGGAATACACACACACGCTCTCTGAACCAACTCGTGCAAGCCTCCCCCCTTGAGGTTTCTTGTGCAAATGGCATTGGGGTCATGCTACCAGAAAATAATGCATACCTGCATGCCATTTATTATAATTGAGGGAGGAAAGAAGATTTTGCTGACGCGATTGCGACTATTCCTTCAGTTCATCCACGAGATATAAGAGGGCTTCTAAAGATGGGCCGGTCAAATTACAAGCTGGATCGAAGTAAGGGCAAACGAAATTCCTGAGAATAAGCTAAAAAGCAATAAAATGTTGAACCAACGAAATTTAGCCGACGATTGTTGATCAGATCTTAGAATATGGAGAGAACCTGGACTCAAACCTTAAGCTATCCACTCTCTTGATAGCAACACCGATCCAAACTTTTTGGTATGCACAATAATAAAAAATTTGGCATTCCCTAATCCTGATATATCCAGGTCTTAATTCAGATCATACTTGCGCCAATTCCCAACACTGCAAGGCCTCTCTCCATGCATCCGGAGCGTTGCGCATTTTTTTAGCAATCAAAGCAATTAACTCTGCTTCATATGCCGATTTAGGAGAACCTGTAGAAACCATTTCTTCAATAACAGGCTCAAAATACTCGACAAAATACTTATGTTTCTTACAGTAAGCAAGAGCTTCAGAAGGAAATTCTGTAAATAAGCGCATTAAAAATGCCTTTCGATAAGACTTATGAATCTCAAATGGCCAAATGGTTTGACTATGGGTTAAATTATACCAAATTGCTTCTTTTATTTCTTGAGGTGCTATTTTCTTCATAAAACGTAAAAAATTTTTAACAAATACTCCTGACTTATCTGCTTTTAATTCAGCAACAACCTGTGCCTGAATTTGTGGAAGCAACCCTCTTTCTGTAAAATATTGTCGGACAGATGGGGAGGGATTTTGAAACCTCTCTCTTATAACAGACGACATCTCATTTGTGACTAAAAACTCACTCCACACTGCATCAAATATCTTATACTCGGTTTCTTGATTAATTTGATCGCGAATTTCCTTTGGTTCGTTACTAAGTTTTTTAGGACAAATAAGCTGAACCAATGTGCGAAAATAACTTTTGATGTGCAATGACATCCAATTGACTGATAAAATTGCTTTGCACAATACCCTCATGTGATCCTCATTGTGAACGGAAAACACCACTTTGAGGTCAGAACCCTTAATTGTGTGACCTTCAAAACCAATCCCCGTCAAGGTACAGAGGAGATGTAAAAAATCTTTGTGCGATCCTTGCCAATTATCTGATCCTCTCCAGTAAGCAATCACCTCCAAACTGTCGCTTCCTCTGTTTTGGGAAATGGTAGCCACAAAACTGTGATAGTTTAAGGGGACATTAATACGCACAGATGCCTTTTCGGAAGAAAAAGCGACAAACGTTCCTATGTTTTCTGCAAAACGCTTTACAAGATCTGGTTTATTATATTTCTCAAAAAGTTGTAATGCCCTCCTAAGTGTTCTAGGTAATAAGGTGGCGAGAGTGGAAGAGAAGGCAGGTTGAGCAGCCTGTAATAAATTTTGATGAATCACAGTCAACCTTTGATCCTCATTTTCAATCGCTCTATAAACAGGACTGAGAGGAACAAGCCAATGCTCCAACGAAAAAGTTTTTTTAGAAGAAGAGGCTCTGGATATAGGTCTTACCATATCGAACATCACCTCTTCATAATTCTGATTAATCAACCTACTTTTTCGACACTCTAATCCAAAGAGAGCAAATTGAGTAATGCGATCTTTAAATAAAGAGTCTGTTTCCTCTTCAGAAAGAAGGCGGAAACTTCTGACTATCTTAATATTTAAATCCCATAGCTGAATCACATCGACAAATATCTTTGAGAGATAGAGATTATGAAAAAAACTTCGCTGGTGATGTTTTGAAACAAATTTTAAAAAATCTTGACTGAATGCTTGTAATGCTGTCCATGAATCATAAAGATTCTCTTTGGATCCGATTTTTTCGGACTGATCAGTTAAATTTTGAACTCGAACATCAAATTCCAAAACAGAGAGTAAAAATTCACGCGTTTTGCTCTCTTGTATTAAAGTATCAATAGAAGGTGTTTCACCTGAAAAATAAACAGCAAACCACAAAGTGTCCATATGAATAGCATCTAATTCTTGAACGATATGTAGTAATCTCTCTAGCTTTTCTGGAGGCGCCTGAAGGTTATCTTGTAAAAAGATAATCCATTTACGTTGAAGGTTTTCATCAAAAGCATTTCGACCACAGGCTGCAAGATCGCAAATTATCTCACTCTCCACATGAGACTCCATGAATACTTTGATAAAGAGAGGAAGATAAGTAGCGGCCTGGATTCCCGCTAGGCTATGGGCTCCTACGATTCCTTTAGCAGTTTGTTCAAGCATTTGCTTGAGCATCCCCGCATGCAAAGAAAGATGAGAAGGTGCCTTTGACTCTCGACACTTGTGCATGATGTTCAGAGTACTTGTTACTGAGCCATGAAGAGAAATGGCAACCTTTCTTACTGCGCTTGTTTGCACTTTGCTATGCAATATGTGGGCAAAAATGCGCGCTATTTTCTCATCAATCTCATCTAAATTTACAGCTAGCCTTTCAGGAGTTGTGATCAGAAGCCGTGTGATCTCTTGAATACTTTCATTTGGAACAGTAGCCTGTATGCTCATGCTTTGAAGATCTACACTGATCGGATTAGAAGCAGAATGGATAATAAGCCCACTTCTAGGAGGAATATCGCTCTCTGCAAAGACAATAACTCCTGTCTGTGGACACAGATTATAACACCCTAAATCCTTCCATAAACTACGACAATTCTTCCAGTCTTCATAAGAAAGAACCATACAAGGGATGGGAGTGCGAGCGCTGGAAAAATTGACTGCGGCATGTGAATTACTGACCTTTGGGGTTTCATAAATAATCACAGCTTGATGCTTTGAGCTAAACTTCTCATCTGCTTCATCTAAATTTGAAGCGAAGAGTAGACTTTTACCAGAGACAGACATGAGCCGGTTTTCTCCAGAAACCACGGCTTTACCATAAAATTTTATTCCGTTTTGTGGGATGGTTTCTGGATCCAAGAATGTAGGATCCTTCATCTCAGGGACTTGAATAGGCCTTGCTTGAACAATGTAAATCACATCCTCTCGAATCACAAATTCAATGTCCAGATGACAACCAAAGGTTTCCTCTAAACGGTTGGCTACAATTTGAAGTTTCTCTAAGTGCCTTTCTTCTAAAACTCTCTTTTCTTGAAGAGATGAGTCATTCACCACTTCTTTGGTTGAACCACCGGGTAAAACCACCAATCTGTGCGTTTTTCTCCGAATTGTTTCATAAATCCCCATCTCAGTAATAATCCACTCATCCGCCGCAATTCCTTTTTGTGTAGAAACAACCCCTTCTCCAAAACCCCAAGAAGCACTTATCTGCGCAATCCTTCCCTCTTGATCAGAACTCCAGTTCGGCTTATGCGTCATCATAACTCCGCTCACTAAGGGATGATCATCTTCTGTCACTTGTTCCATGACCAGCACGCTACAAAGAGGCATGTGGGCAAATGGATTCTCAAAAGGGGATCGGTTTTTGAAAGAGCGATATCCAAAATAAGAAGCAACCACCTCAGCCAATGCTTGTTTCAACAATCTCTCTGTGTTTAGGATTCCCCCCACCGTTTTATTTCCTCCCGCATTCACAATACGACCATCTTCATTCGAGGAGCTACGTACAATAAGAGTTTTTCCCTTGAGTCCATTGAGAGCTGTTTTTTGTTCCGGCGTAAGCTTCAAAAAATCCACGGATAAGATATCTTCTTTCACATTTTTCTCTACTGATCGAAGCAATTCTCCCTGCCGGCTTTCATTTGTTTCGGATTTTGTCTGATCCCATAACCGATAAGTTTCTGGACTAAAATACGACTTAATTTGTTCATCCGTAAATCCAAAGAAAGCAGGAACTAAAGCTATTTCACTTGATAAGGAGCTTCTGATCCGCAAAAGATTATCGTGTTTAGAACCACAACGACCTGAAGAAAAAACCACTGAACACAGCTTTTCATAGTCTCTTTCTTGCCGAAGATGTTGAAATACAAGTTGGGCCCTATGCCTGCGATAATTTCTCTGAATAATATTCGCAGCTTTTTTTTGTTTTTCGAAAACCTGTTTTGCTAAATATCTGCGACAGTTTTTTTGGATTACAACAGCCGCTTCTTTTTTCTTTTGAAAAATTTGTTTCTCTCTATGCCCTCGATAGATCTTTTGAATACAAATGGCAGCCTTCCTCTTGCGGTCGAAAGACTTTTTCGCTATCCATCCACGAATATTCTTCTGGATCTGAGTCGCAGCAACATCTGAATCAATCAAGTAAAAGCGATGAGTATGGCGAGTTGCCAGCTTAATGGGAAGCATTACGAGAGGAACAATGATAGTAAATAACGAGGCAACTTTTAGAATGGTTTTTATCTTAGAAGTGGGATAGCCTTTTAACATCACACCTTGGGCCCCTCCTTGAGTACAAGAGGGAAGGACGCACATTTTTCTTGTCCAAGGCAAGGCAAAATAACTATCTGCTTTCTCTAAAAAAAATTCTGACCATGTTAAATTTCGATGACGTGGATAATAAATACTATCAAAGAAATTAACACTCATTTCTTATACCTTCTATAAATTAGTTGTCAGAAAATGAACTAATTTTAATAAAATTTCCCATAAAAGACAAGTATCATAAAATTAGATGTACTATTTAATTAGTAGCAAGGTGAACAAACTTGATAGGTTTATTTTCATAAGGAAAGTGAACAACAAAAATTTATTTAAGCCCTTAAAAAGGCAAAACCAATTGTCGCTCACATTTTTTTCTTTTGCATAGGACCCTCACAAAACCAAAGCCCTATGCGACTCCTACAGAAAATAACTATAAAGAATTGAACTCTGTATTTAGAAAAGCCAGGATCGCATCACGTGTTGTTTCAAGATGCTCCTGCTCATGTGCATTCGACACAAACCACGCCTCATGCTGCGAGGGAGGAACATAAATCCCCTGAGCAAACATAAAACGGAAAAATCGCGCAAAACGGGGAAGATCTAGCTGCTGAGCCTCTTCTTGATTCATCACTCTACGCCGACCGAAAAAGAGCGTAAACATTGATCCCACCTGCTGAATGCAAGCTGGCAGCTCATTTTGAAGGATAAATTCTTGAACCGGTTGCACAATCACCTGTGTTTTGGCTTCCAGCTTTTCATAAAAACCGGGTTGTTCAGCCAAGACGAGCGTTTGCAGTCCTGCCTCCATCGCGATGGGGTTACCTGAAAGTGTTCCCGCTTGGAAAACAGGTCCGAGAGGAGCTAAGAAATCCATAATTTCTTTTCTGCCACCAAAAGCGGCAGCAGGGAATCCCCCTCCAATGATTTTTCCAAAACAAGTCAAATCGGGCTTAATAGAATACATCCCTTGCGCCCCACGCAATCCTAGGCGAAACCCCGTGATCACCTCATCAAATATTAAGAGAGCTCCAGCTTCTAATGTCTCCTGACGCAGAAGCTCCATAAATTCAGGCTGAGCCGGAACGACCCCTATATTGCCAGCAACAGGTTCTAAAATCACAGCGGCGATTTGATCTCCTAACTCCGCGAAAACTTTTTTTACAGCTTCTCCATCATTAAAAGGCAAAGAGATCACGTGTTTCACAACTTCGGCAGGAATACCAGCTGATGAAGAGGCAGATAATTCAGCAACACACGACCCAGCTTTAACGAGAAAGAAATCAGCATGACCATGATAATTTCCATTGAATTTAATGATATAATTACGCCCCGTATAGCCTCGAGCTAAGCGAACAGCACTCATCGTCGCTTCTGTTCCTGATGAAACAAAGCGAATTTTCTCTACAGAATCGATCCATTGCACCACTTTTGAAGCTAACTGCCCCTCTATAGCACTCGTGACACCAAAAGTCGTTCCTTTTTCCAGTCTTTTCTGCACTGCAGCAAGGATCTTCGGATGTGCGTGGCCATGAATAAGAGCTCCCCAAGAACCACAATAATCAATGAATTTGTTTCCATCTACATCTTGAATGAGATCTTTTTCCGCACTTTCAACGACTAACGGCAGATGATCCAGCCCTTTACAGGCTCGGATTGGAGAATTGACCCCCGCAGGAATAACGGAACATAAATGACTATATGTTAATTGAGAAGCAGGTCTTTCTGCTTGAGGTTTTGTTCGGCAAATCATATTCTTAAGCTTTGTGATGTTTGTTTAAATAATCTAAAAACCCTTCGCAAGAGTCTTCTAAAATATCCAAGACTGTTTCAAAATCTCCACCTCCCCGATAATAGGGATCTGGCACTTCTTCATTTGGATAGCATTTACTATAAACAGTCATGAGATGAATTTTTGCTTTGTGTTCAGGTGATTTAGCATGTTGATAGAGTACATGCAAAATTTCCTGATCTGCAACAAAAATGTAATCGAATTGATCAAAAAATTCACGCTTGAATAGTTGAGCGCGAGTGGAGAGCACAACCCCTCGATTTTTTGCAGAATCACGCATTCTGTCATCCGGTAAACGCCCAATGTGCCAATCCCCCACACCACAACTTTCGATATGAAACTGCTCCTCTTTTCCTTGCTTTTTCACAAGATGACGCAGAATCCCCTCAGCCGCGGGCGAGCGACAAATATTTCCTAAACAGACATAGAGCACTGAAATCATAAGTGAAGAATCCTTCGATTATTGAGCATCAGCTGCGCAACGAAAACCATACGTTCCATTTACAGTGCCTGGATTATTACGATGACGACGTGAACATCTCAGATCTTCTTTTAAACTTTTCCAGCATCCTCCCCTTAAAACACGGTAAACACCTTGTAAGGGACCTTTTGGATTCTCTGGCTCTTGAACCGAAATTTCATAATAGTTGTAGCCATACCAATCATGACACCACTCATAAACATTTCCAGCCATGTCATAAAGCCCATAACCATTGGGAGCATAGCTCATTACACCCGTTGTATCTGCGCTAAAAAAATTGGCCTGCGTTTTCTCAATATCATCTCCAGTAGGAAATAAATAATTGTCTACTCCACCATATGCAGCAACTTCCCACTCAGCCTCTGTCGGAAGTCTCTTTCCGACCCATTTTGCGTAAGCTAGGGCCCCATACCAAGTTACTCCCACGACAGGATGTTTGTTGTAGCCAAATTCAATATGAACTTTTCCACCACTCCGCTTAATGCGGGAATCACGTAAACGGATGATATCATGATGATTATTATCTTTTTCGCCTCCCATTGCCTCCAAAAAGCGCGTAAACTGCTCATTTGTGACAGGATGGATATCAATAGCAAAACTGTCAACCGTGACTTGGTGACGCGGCATCTCATCTCGATTTCCACTAGCACTTCCACGCGCAAATACACCACCTGGAATACCCACCATATCTGTTAGTAAGGGTTGAACATTTTTAACCTCTTTTTTCTCAGGCAAATACTGCTTAACTGTTGTGTCAAGCTGAAAAATAATCCCTGGATCCAAATCCGTTTCAGGACGCTCAAGTTGAGTCACATTAAGAATAGGACGTAAGGTTTTGGGTAAAACTTCTTCTCGAAGCTCTTCTACAACTTGTTGTTCAACGACTTCTTCTATTTCCACACATTCTTGCGATTTTGGCAAATGCAGCTCTTCTTTTTCTGTCGTTAGAGGCTCTACAGGCTCTACAAGCCCAATAGAAGGATCAAATTCGACTTTTTTCTGCTGCTTTCGGCCGCTCTTGCAACTTTCAAGTAAATTCAGCAAGCTTGATGGGCGTTTCTCCGGATTGACTTGCAGACATTCACTAACAAGAGTATCCCAATCGTACTGATAACCGGGCTGCAAAGTTGACGGCATTTCAAAAAAGCCCTCCGGGTAGCAACCACAGATTAAAAAGTAGGACATAACACCAAATGCATATACATCCGCTTTTGCATCGCCGATTTTGCATTCGTCTAATTGTTTTTGTTCAGGAGCTAAAAAGGAATAATTCTGCAAAAAGGAGGCATGCAAAGGGGTGAGTTTTTTAATATCAAGAGGAGGAACAGGATAGCCTTCTTGTGCTATACCTCCAATAGATGCAATCCCTAATGCTTCAGCCAATACTTTATAGCTACGCGCTAAAATGGCGCCTGAACCAATAATTTTTGACAAGCCAAAATCAGATAAGTGGATATTGACCCCAGCTTTTCCTTTGCTGATCAAGATATTATTCAATTTCAATCCACGGTGCACCATGCAGGCACTGACCCCTTTGCGGCTGTGTGCATAATCGAGCGCATCTGCAATTTGACTTAAAATATGATAAATTTCTTCTTCTTTAATTTGTTTATTGCGAGCCCGAATATATTGGGCAAGATTGGTCGTTTCCCCATGCTCATCTACAACGCAATCTGTAACAAGAAAATGATGCCCTTGGGCAAAAGAAATATTGTGTACTTTAACAATATTTTCGTGTTCTAGAGTAGCTAGAAGCCCGACTTCTTCTTCGAAGCGCTGCACAAATGAACGTTCTTGAGACAACTCCTCAGGCAATACTTTTAAAGCGAACTGCCGTTTCATAAAGCGATGCTCAGCAAGATAGACAAAGCCTAAGGCACCTTGTCCAATGCTTTTAATAATTTTATAGTCCCCGAGGATTTTTGTATCAGTCATTATGATTCCAACTTTTGAGCCGTTTTCGAAATTCATCAATTACCTTGCTTTGCGTATACCACTCACTCGCTTTATCTAGAAATCTGTTTCCGAGTTCGACTTGTCCCGTTGCTAAAATGTGCTGCATGTAAAAGGCAATATCCATTCGGGGGATGATCATATTTATATCGATTATTTTATTCAAGTACCTGTCTAGCATTTGCGGAAGTTCACTTTCTGGAGTGAAAAGCAAAAGCATTTTGTAAATGGTATGATCTTGGGGATAAGCCTCTGTGGCTAATCGCAATTGTTCTAAAATTTGTTTACGCTGAATCTCATGCTCTTCTGTCGTTCTCGCGCGTTCAAAAAGCTTAATGTGCAGCAAAGCTTTGGTTTTATAAGCCATGAAATGGGAAGGATCAGCACAATAAGAACTCAAGAAAACACAAAAAAAACGTTCGAAATTTCCTTGATTGGCATAAGCTGCCGCAACTAAATAACCCAGATGGTGGTAGTCAGGATGTTGCGTTAAAATGGGCTCATATTTTTCCAAAATTTTAACTGCAATTTTTTGGGGAGTTTCTTGCAAATTGAGGTAATCAGATAGAGCCTGTTCATAAACGACCTTTTCATCTACATGCATTTCTGTCAACATTGCCTGGACAGGTCTCAACTCAACTCCGTCAAGAAATACTTTAAAAGCTTTCTCTGCTTCTTGATCCTTCCAATAAGCAATCGCCAAATCTCTTAAAATATCGAGTCTTTTTTCTGAAGAACTTTTTTCAAGAAGATCTTGATATAGCAAAATGGCTTTTTTATAATTTTTTTCACAAATTGCTGATTCTATGTCACTTTGACTAAAACCTTTTTCAAAAAAGCACGTACAAGAAAATGCACATAAAACTACAGGTAAACGAAAACGATGCATAATTTGACCCTAGAATGTTCATTATAAATGAATTAAACTAAAAAGATTTTTAACTACCATTTGGCTAATCTCCGAGTTTTTTCTTTACCGGTTTCGGAAGCTTATGATAAACTCAAGTCTTTTTCAAACTTTATTAACAGTGTATGAGATCAAAAGTTGCTTGCAACAGCTAAGATACTGCTGTTACCTCTTTGATCTGCGCAGCTTAGGACAACATGGATAAACGCACACTCCTTTTAGTTTTTTCATTTACACTTATTCTTTTGTTTGTAAACCAGTATTTTCAGCAGCAAAATGATGAATCTGTTCGAATCTGGCATCAACAACAAACAGCAAAAAAACAAGAAAAAGTGGCTAATTTAGAAGCCTTGCTTCAAAAACATCAAAATTCAACGGCCGAATTGCCTGTTGTTTCGTTCTTTCATGACGCAAATCAAAAAGAATTTTTGAGCCATGGTTTGCTCTATGATCAATCGATTTTAGCTCTAGCTTGGAATGCAGATTCCGCTCCTGCTGAAATTTATGCAAATTCAACCACATCTGAAATCCCTAAAAAGTTTCATCTGACATTTAGACAAGATGGCGAAGAAGGCTTGCTTGTTTATCAAGAAACGAATGAACATCCTTTAGCCATTCCTCGTTTGCCTGAATTTGGAACCTATGATTTGCAACTCGTCTCACCACTAGCGACACAGAGCACACCTCCTTATCTAGTGCAATTAGGCAATTACACAGATGGGCATTTTTCATTGCCACGTGAAGAGCTAACAAAGCTCAAGCAGCAGCTAGATGCACATTACCAGTCAACACCATCACCGATGAGCACAGCAATCGTCTTATTTAAGAAAGACGACAAAACCTATCCAATCGCACTCTATCGTAAAAATATTCCGGGACTCATTTATCTAAGTGATGTTTCTGGTTTGCCTACACAAATCGTTTCCCCACAGCAACAATCGCAGCAACAGACAACTCAAGAAGAATTATTCTATGTCTTAGAAACACCCTACCAGCAATTAGTTTTCTCCAATTATGGTGGTGCCCTAGCCGAGATTAACCTACCCCTGCAAAGTAAACAAAACCCTCAAAGCGTTGTCAAAGAAATCGAATTTGATCGCGAGATGGTCGCCCATCATCCGAACAATGCACATTTCCCGGCACACCCTTATTTTACACCTGCTGAAGGAAAAGATCCGCAAAATTTCCAATACCATACACAAGGTCAATTGGGTGGATTTTATCCATTACTAAGAAGAGATGTACTTCCTTCCGAAAACCAAAAGGCCACCCGCGTAGCCCCTGTCTACTACGCTTTTAACCTGATTTCCGAATATCCAGAAATCTCAAATTTGGTCTATACCGTTAAGCATTTTGACAGCAAAAGCATTGTATTCGAGGCAAATCAAAATTTCCGCCGTATAACAAAAACTTATACACTTGAGGAAAATGAAAAAAATGCCCCTTATGTGTTCAACGCAACCATCAAAATTGAGGGCGATAGCCGCGGATTATGGGTGGGCTCTGGAGTCCCTGAAGTTGAGATTATCTCAGGATCGCCAGCGCCGGCTTTAAAATACCGTATTACACGAAAAGGCAAATCTGAAGTTGTTTCTATTTCGCCTCCGAGTGATGCAATCACGGTGACCTCCATCTTTCCAGACTGGATTTGTAATTCAAATGGATTTTTGGGAACCATTTTGGATCCTCTAACCGAAATTGATCCGGGCTTGCGTGTCGATCATGTTTCAGGAGTTGAAGTTCCTTCTCGTTTAACCATTCTTGGACAGAAAACAGATCGATTTAAAGCACAGGACCTTCCTGGATATGTGACCTTGCTCCCTCTAAAAAGTAGCGGCGGAACAGCCACTTTCCGTATGTTTGCAGGTCCTTTTGCAAGCAATGTCTTGAAAACTGTCGATGCCACTTTTTCTAATCCTGAGACAGGCTATAATCCTGACTATATCGCTTGTCAAAGCTTCCATGGATGGTTTTCCTTTATTTCAGAACCTTTTGCCAAGTTTTTATTTATCTTGATGCAATTTTTCCATTCTGCCACTGGTTCATGGGCCTTTTCTATCATCTTGCTCACGGTTGCTTTACGTGTCATGCTTTATCCATTAAATGCGTGGTCAACGAAGTCTATGCTACGGATGCAGCAGATTGCCCCAGAAGTGAAGGCGATTCAGGAACGTCACAAAAAAGATCCTAAAAAAGCGCAACTTGAGATCATGAATCTTTATAAAGAGCGTGGAGTGAATCCTGTGTCAGGATGCCTTCCCCTCTTGATTCAAATGCCCTTTTTGATTGGGATGTTCGATTTGCTCAAGTCTACCTTTGAATTGAGAGGCGCCTCTTTTATTCCTGGATGGATTGACAACTTGACAGCACCGGACGTTCTCTTTAGCTGGCAAACGCCCCTTCCCTTTATTGGAAATCAATTCCATTTGCTCCCTATTCTTCTCGGAGTGGTCATGTGGTTGCAGCAAAGATTCATGTCTGCAGCTCCAAAAGATGCAAATCAGATGACTGAGCAAGAAAGACAACAAAGAGTGATGGGAAATATGATGGCAGTCGTCTTTACGGTGATGTTCTATCAATTTCCTTCCGGACTAAATATTTATTGGTTATCTTCCATGTTACTGGGAATGCTCCAACAATGGTGGATGGGTAAAAAAATGAAAAAAGAGACGGCCAAAATTTTAGCCGCTCCGGCAAAGGGAAAAGAAACCAAAAAATAATCTTGTGGCTGGGTTTTGGGGAAAATAACCCCAAAGCCCAGACCAGATTTTACGGTTTTGGATGGACACAGCGGACAAAAATGACAAGTTAAAATTTTCAAGCTAGGGCCCAAAATTCACCCTGGAGAAATAAAAAAAAACTTTATTCTTGCCTCTTATTATACCATTGCACTAGTTTTAGATTAGTAGTGACGATAATATTTTTGAAAATTTTCATAGTTTGTTTGACATGCGTGCGTGGGATGAATTTCTAACACTTCAAGAAGCTGAAATAGGGGTCGAAACAGTCCATAAATGGCTGCGCTCACTCAAAATTGTCCGTTACGACGCTTGTAACCTCTACCTGCAAGCCAAAGATTATTTTCAAGTTATTTGGTTTGAAGAGCATATGCGTCAAAAAGCAAGCTCACGCCTGTTTAATAACAACAATAAACGCATCAAGATTCACATTGCTGCGGCTTCTGAGCGACCGAAAGCTTCAAAAGGAAAGAAAGAAAAAGAACGAGAGGGTCAAGCCGAAACGGCGCCACCAAAATTTCACCTCAGTTTTGACCAGGTCGATCCTTACTGTACATTTGATCAATTTGTCATTTCAGAAAGTAACCTTCTAGCTCATAAACTGCTTTGCAAAATCACAGGCTTTGATTCTGTTTCTAAAACGTTCATTCCTCCCACTTCTGATTTAGCAGCTTTTAATCCAATCTATCTCTATGGAAAAGAAGGGACAGGTAAAACACATTTATTAATGGCAACTGCTGATGCCTTAAGAAAGCAAGGATTATCCGCGATCTATACACGCGCTGAAACATTTACAGAACACGTCGTTGGCGCTATTCGCGCAGGCGAAATGAGTACTTTCCGACAAGCCTATCGAAATATAGATGTTCTCTTGATCGATGACGTCCATGTTTTCTCTCGAAAAGGAGCCACTCAAGAAGAGTTATTCCATACTTTTAATACCCTTCACCTTTCTGGAAAACAAATTGTGCTTAGTTCACATTGCTTGCCGGGAGACTTACAACTCATAGAGCCACGCCTTGTCAGTCGCTTTGAATGGGGAATTGTCCTCCCTCTTGAATCCCTAAACATCCAGGAAAAGCAGGAAATGCTTTCACGCAAAGCACGCGCATTTAACTATCTACTCAATCCTAAAGTTTCCCAATACCTACTTGAAACATTTACAAGTAGCACTAAAGCACTAGTCAAAGCTTTAGAAGCATTGATTCTACGTTCCCATCTCAATTTAAAAGGAACCAGCATCACAACAAATCCTAATCCCTCAATTATGCAAGTCAAACAGTATTTGGCTGATTTAATAAAAGAAGAAGAACAAACCGCTCTTACACCTCATAAGATTGTGCAAGCTGTCGCTGAATTTTATGGCATCCGCACTGAAGATATTTTGGGCAAAGCACAAAGTCGCGATTGTGCTCTTCCACGCCAAATCGCCATGTACTTATGCCGTAATCAACTCAAAATCCCCTATATGAAAATTGGAGACCTTTTCACTCGCGATCACTCCACGGTTATGTCTAGCGTCAAACTGATTCATAAAGGAATCGAACAAGACAAACCAGATTTGTCTGGATCGGTTTCCGCGATTCTCAAAAAACTTAAAGTTTAAGGACCCCTATGACTTCCCAAACGACTGATTACAGGATTGTGGGAGGGCTTAATATTGAAAGCAAGCGAGCACAAAAGCTCGCAGAATGGGGAAATAAAGAAATCGAACTGGCTGAACGAGAAATGCCGGGCTTAATGGCTTTACGCAAAGAATACACCTCTTCACAACCTCTTGAAGGAGCTCGCATAGCCGGTTGCCTCCACATGACCATTGAAACCGCTGTTTTAATTAAAACGCTCCGCACACTTGGTGCACAGGTTAGATGGTCTTCATGCAATATTTTTTCTACAGAAGATCATGCCGCAGCAGCCGTTGCCCAAGCTGGAGTGCCTGTTTTTGCCTGGAAAGGAATGACAGAAGAAGAATATCTTTGGTGTATCTCTAAAACGCTTTTTTTTGGCGATAAACCTCTCAATATGATCATTGATGATGGAGGCGACTTAACCGATTATGTCCACGATAGAACACCTGAATTGCTCCCCTCCATTAAAGGACTCTCGGAAGAAACAACGACCGGCGTGCGTAAACTGCAAAAACGTCTTTTAGATAAAACATTGGGTATGCCTGCCATCAATGTGAATGATTCAGTCACTAAATCTAAGTTTGATAATTTATATGGATGCAGAGAATCCTTAATTGATGGCATCAAACGCGCAACCGATGTAATGATTGCCGGAAAAATGGTGGTCATTGCAGGCTACGGAGATGTTGGAAAAGGATGTGCAAAATCCATGGCAGCCTTTGGTGCCCGCGTTGTGATTTGTGAAGTTGATCCCATCTGTGCCTATCAAGCTGCAATGGAAGGCTTTCGGGTCCTTACGATGGAAGAAGTAGCTCCCACTGGAGACATCTTTATCACAGCCACAGGCTGTTGCAATGTCATCACAGGACAACACATGGAGCAGATGAAGCATCAAGCCATCATCTGTAACATTGGACATTTTGATATTGAAATTGACGTCGCCTGGCTAGAAAACAATCCAAACATTCGAAAAGATGAAATTAAACCGCAAGTTTCCCGTTACACATGGGACTCCACAGGAAAAAGCTTGATTTTACTCGCAGAAGGCAGGCTCGTTAACCTAGGATGTGCAACAGGCCATCCCTCTTTTGTGATGTCTAACTCCTTTTCAAATCAAGTACTTGCGCAAATTGAGTTATGGAATTCAGGCTATCCAATCGGTATTTACTGCCTCCCAAAAATTTTAGATGAAAAAGTTGCCCGATTGCACCTCGATCAACTCGGAGTCCATCTCACAAATCTCACTCCTCAGCAGGCTAACTATCTCGGAATCAATCTTAAAGGACCATTCAAGCCTGAGCTCTATCGCTACTGATAAACCAATAAAATTATTTGTTTTATTTTTGCTAAGAACATCGTGGAAATCAAGCAAAAAAACTCAGCCATTTCGCATGTTTTGGCGCATAAGCAGAAATTTTCATTATAGAAATAATCACTTTTATACCTATTCTTGAGAGAGAAAAAAACTTTTTCTTAAAAAGCTAAACGTCAACTTTTTATTTTTTTTCATTTTGTATGAATTTTCTGCTTTGGGAAAAAATGACTCTTTGCTATAGTTACATTTTATTGCTACGGAGTATAGCGCAGTTTGGCTAGCGCGGCTGCTTTGGGAGCAGTAGGTCGGGGGTTCAAATCCCTCTACTCCGATCTTTACGAGCCTTTTTTAAGGCTCGTTTTTTTTACCTATCCACTTCTTAACATTGGAAATATTCAATGCACGGAATCATATCCTTGGGGTGGTTTTATTGGGATCCCTCTAGAGAAATCTTTCGTCTTCCGATTGTTGACCGACCACTTGGCTGGTATGGAGCTTGTTTCGTTTTAGGCTTTATCCTGGGCTACTTCATTATTCTCCCTATTTTTAAGCGTAAACTTCTCGAAACAAGAAATTTGTTAGAAAGAGATATTCAAGACTGGCCTCTCTTAGTAAAAGATTTCAAAGTTGCACAAAATAGTCCTGATCCTTGGATCCATTCTTTGTACCTCAAACTTAGTCCTGAAGCAAAAAAACAACTCTCTCAACTGCAGTTTATGCAAGAGCCTGATTCCTCTCTTAAAGCTACTCTCTTGCAAACCCTAAATGAACTAAAAGGGTCACGTTCAAGAATAGATTTAGAAACCTTATTCCCTCAAACGATCATTCCCCTTAAACAACTTTGTGTCTCATTAGCCGATCGAATCACTTGGTTTGTGACTGTGGGCACATTAGTGGGAGCTAGATTGGGCGAAATCTTTTTTTATGATTGGCCCCACTACCGAGAGCATCCGCTCGATATGATCAAAATTTGGGAAGGAGGATTGGCAAGCCATGGAGGAGTCATCGGCATTTTAATCGCCATTTTTCTTTTTCATCGTTCCATCAAAAAAAATTTCCCTGAATTCTCCATCTTGACCATTCTCGACTGTCTATGCATTCCCGCATCATTAGGCGCTTTTTGGATCCGGATAGGAAACTTCTTTAACCAGGAAATTATTGGCACGTATACAACAATCCCTTGGGCTGTCGTTTTTGGTCATCCAGTCTATGGGCAACCTGGCATCCCTCGCCATCCCGTACAACTGTATGAAGCATTTTCCTATTTAGCGATCTTTACCATTTTATATTGTTTATGGAGATTTGAAGGCAAAAAAATGAGAGAAGGGGCTTTAGTTGGAATCTTTTTCGCCCTCACTTTTTCCGCTCGTTTTTTCCTCGAGTTTTTTAAACTCCCCATGAGCCATATGTTGGATGAATCCTTTTTACAAACAGGACAATATTTAAGCATCCCTTTTGTTATACTCGGTTTGATTTTGATCTTTTATTCTTGTCGGAATCGAAAACAATTACAAATGTCTTAATAGAGCCAGTTGTCATTTTTGTTGTTTTTTAATTTTTTGTTCGTTATATTTTGACATTTTGGTCCTTTTAGTATTGGAGTTTAAAACATGTCAAAATCAAAGTTAATATTTGACCATAACGACGAAGAAGTCGAACTTGAAAATGGCTCCGCGATCGCCGAAGCATGCGAAGAAGCCGGCGTCCCTTTTGCTTGCACAGAAGGTGTATGTGGAACTTGTGTTATTGTGGTAAAAGAAGGTAAAGAAAATCTTACCGATCCTACACAAGAAGAAAAAGATTTTCTAGGTGAAGGAACAGTCGATGAAAGACTTGCCTGCCAATGCAAAATCAAAGGTGGATGTGTCCGTATTTCGTTCTAAATCTTAAATTCATAAAACTTAAGGATCAATCATGTCAGAGTCAAAAGAAACAACAGAAAAAGTCGTGATTCATAAAAACATGACGATTAAAGACATTCTCTCTCTTTTCCCTCATAAGGCTCAACGTCTTTCACAAGAAATCACCAATGCGGGTTTAAATTGTGTTGGATGCCATGCAGCTGTTTGGGAAACACTAGAAGCCGGAATGCTCAGTCACCGCATGAATGAAGCAGACATTGAACGTTTAGTCCAAAGATTAAATGCCCTTCTCGAAGAAGAAGAATCCGATGCAACATCGATCACGCTAACGCCTCGCGCAGCGGAAAAATACAAAAGCATTCTCGCAGAAGAAGGTAAAGAAGGGTGGGGAATTCGCTTTGCTGAAAAATTTGGCGGCTGCAACGGATTTGAGTACATTCTTGATTATTCAGAAAAAGCTCTTCCAGCCGATCGTGTCTTTGTTTCCTGTGGAGTTGAAATCCACGTAGACGATTACATCGCTGATCACTTATTAGGTTCTCTCATTGATTACGTCGATGGATTACATAGTTCAGGCTTTAAAGTTTCAAATCCACACGTTAAATCTTCCTGTGGATGTGGCCATTCCCACGGCTACTAATCATTCTTGGGCAGTACAAGTGACTGCCCTTTAATTTTTATTCGAACAACCAAATAGGGCGGCTTACGCAAATCTTTTCCGTTGTTAAAAGCAGGAAGTCGATTCCATTGCCCCAAAGTCACATATAAATAATCTTTTGTTAAAAACAAATCATCAGGCCATCCAAAACGTTCATCATGAGCGACAAGTTCGTATTGTCCATCGGGTTTTCTTTTGACGATAGACTGTTGTTCGTAAGCTCCAAAATAGATGTTATTTTCATCATCGATTGCTATTCCATCCGTAGCAGGTCTTTCCCCTTCATCTTTTACTGCCGCAGCTAATTCTTCTTCGGTTGCTTCCATGTTAGCTAAGATATCCGTTGGAATACTGTATAAACGTCGTCCAACCAACGTTGTCCAATAAAGTGTTTTTCCATCTTTGCGAAGGGCAATTCCATCTGCCCCTCCTACAGGAAACGTCGGATTCTTTGGATCATAAACGTGGGGAATCCCCTCCAGAAAAGCCATATACCCTTTTTCATTTTGCGTCGAAATATGATTTCCTAACACGCCACGGCTCTTTCCGCTTTCGATATCAACAACAACTAAATCAGGGGATGTTCCAAAGGAAGAATTGGCAATGTAAACCATTCCCTCTTTTCCGTGCGTTAAATCCACACGTAAGTCATTTAGATGACTATCAGATTTCATAGCCGGTGATGTAATGATTTTTTTTGCAAAAATTTCACCCGTTTTTAAATCGATTCCCACCACTTTTGGGGCTCCCGGTTGGATCGGTTGGCCTGCAATTTTTCCATCATCAAGCACCCATAATCTCCCCAAAGAATCTAAAGTCATCCCATGCGGTGAAACAAAATGATTTTCTGGTAAAGCATTCGAAGGCAGTGCCCACTCGGCATTGGGGAAAGGAATCAGTTTTCCATCCCGGTACTCAGCTAAGGTTGGCCCAACATGCGCTTCAGCATGTTGGGGAAATCCTAAAAAGATGCGCTCATCTGGAGTAACCACAATCCCCGAAAAATCAGGCTTGGTGATTTCTGCGATAACTTCAATCTCTCCAAAAAGAGGTAATGCTTGTACGGTTGTAAGCATGACAATTCCCATCAACAAAATAATCCATTTTGCCATTCTTTCATCCCTTCATTTAAAATGCCGAAAGAACTACGCCCCCATCCACTCGTAAAGCAGCCCCATTTGTGGCCGAAGAAAGGGGACTTGCCACGTAGGTGATGAGATTAGCGACTTCATCACTATGTGCAAAATGTTGTAGAAGAGAAGTGGGTCTCACTTCTCTGAAAAAAAACTGAATCGCTTCTTCACGAGAAATATGTCTTTCTTTGGCGATTTCGTCGACACTTCTTTTGTTTCCTTCCGATTCTGTCGGACCAGGCAAAATAGCATTAACAGTTACACCAGTACCTTTTGTCAGTTCAGCTAGACCTCGACTAATTGCTAATAAGGCCGTTTTAGTCATCCCGTAATGAATCATGTCTTTTGGAATTTGAATGGCAGATTCGCTGGAAAGAAAAATAATTCGTCCCCAATTGTTTTTAAGCATTTGAGGAAAGTAATGGCGTGACAAACGCACTCCACTTAATACATTCACTTCATAATATTTGAACCAATCCTCATCCGTAATTTCAGCAAATGGCTTGGGACCATAAATACCTACATTATTGATCAAAATGTCGACTGATGGGACTTCTTCAATCAAATGATTGACTTCGTCAATTTTGGAAAAATCAGCAATAACACCCTGTACTTTTGCATGAGGCACTGCTTTTTTAAGAGATTCCACAGTTTTATCTACGTGCTCTTTGGTTCTTCCATTAACATAAACAAAAGCCCCTTCCTGCAAAAGTTGCTGCGCAGACGCTAAACCAATTCCACCAGTAGCTCCGGTGATTAAAGCCTTCTTATTTTTCAGTTGAAAATCCATAATCACTCACTCTCTATCATCTAGATTTTAATCTTCCACTTCTTCCTCACTAGGAAATAAAGGAGGTAATTCTTTCCATTCACCATAATCAGAACTCATAAATTTTCTTTTGCTCCGCCAATTCTTCCAAACAGACCCAGTTTCTGTATCCACAAGAAAAACTTCAGTGCCCCATTCAGGATTATAAACCGTGCTTATTTGATATCGCCCCGGTTGAGAACGCTGCTTTTCCTGTGCACATAAGCCAGTCGCAGTGGTGCAAAGAGTCAAAAAGAAAAACACTTTTTTAAACATATATCCTCCGTAGAAATCATAATCTTTACGAAAGTTATACTAAAAAGTTCTCAAAAGTCAATAAATCTAAATTTCCTCACCAACTTGTCCATTCACTCTTTAGAATCGGGATTAATTAAATTTAGACCCGTTTTTGGATCAGGATCCTTATATAAAGATGCGGGTTCAACCGTTATAAACATTTCTACCGTTGGAAATGTGTAGGCTTCAATCAAATGACCACCCTCTACTTTACCATCGGGATATCCAACAGCAAAATGTGCATGTACAATGGGCTTTCCATTTTGTAGTGCAATGTCTCCAATCAATGAAATAAGCTCTACTTGCTCGTTGATGTGATGGAGCTTATACATTTTTTTGACAACGTCATACCAGCCTGTCGTCGCTTTCTTCAGCGCTCCAATCGCTGTAAAATGGGCGGATTTCACTTGATGCTTATTAGCAAAATCTGCAATCCCCGTCAAAACTTCATCATCTTCAGCAAAAATTAGCACATAGTTTTTTACGCCATTTGAATCACTGAGCAGCTTGACTTTAACTCCTGGAGCTTGGCCATGTGGAACCGCTTTTGAAACCTCCATATAGTCCTCCGCTGCAAAAATTTGTAGGGTAAATAACGAACAGATTAACAGGCATATCGCTCTTTTCATTCTGTCACCTCATGCAATAAATGCATTTCGATCGGTTTTACAAGTAAAGGATCTGTCTGCGTTTTAAACGCAGACAGATGTGGACTCTTCAGATGTTTATCTAAAGCCTCTTTGCTTTCCCAATTTTCATAAAAAAAGAAAATGTTTGGGTCTTCATGACTTTGATAAAGATCATAATTCTTGCAACCCGCTTCTTCTAAGGTTGGAACTCGCACTGAAATCAAAACCTTTTTTAATTCGGCAACTTTACCAGATTTCGCTGTTATTTTTGCAATGACAGTTAACATGCCATCCTCCCTAAAATGGGTCGTTATAATCACTGATCCGAATCAGCTTTTTGTTGACAAACTCAAAGATCCCAACTTCAGATAGCTCCCGTCCATAACCTGACTTTTTCGTACCTCCAAAAGGAAGATCAGGCTCTGTCCACGTGGGGTGATTGATAAAGACCATCCCACTATCAATTTGCTTAGCTACTTTTTCAGCTCTTTCTAGATTATCACTAAAAACAGAGGCACCTAAGCCAAAAACCGTATCGTTAGCTAAATGGATGGCTTCTTCTTCTGTTTTGACGCGGAAGATGGTGGCAACAGGCCCAAAAAGCTCTTCGCTATAAGCTGGCATCCCAGGCTTAACATCAACCAGAACCGTAGGGGTTACAAATGCACCCTTGATATCTGGTCGCTTTCCACCCACCAACGCTTTAGCACCTTTTTTAATTGTTTCGTCTATCTGCTTCTGCAACAGAACTGCAGCACCTTCACTCGACAGAGGCCCAAGGGTTGTCTTGTCTTTAGAAGGATCTCCCGGTTTTAATTTGGCTAATTTCTCACTAAATTTTTTAATAAATTCATCTGCAATAGAATCCATCAAAATATACCGTTTAGCAGCGATACAGCATTGGCCTGTGTTATTCATCTTCGCCCAAATCGCAGAATCTAACGTTTTTTCAATATTGGCATCATCCAAAACGATGAAAGGATCATTCCCCCCTAATTCGAGCACTGATTTTTTTAAGGATTTTCCAGCAGTTTCAGCTACATGCGCTCCAGCCCCCTCACTTCCTGTTAATGAAACTCCCGCTATTTTGGGATTTTCAATTACTTGAGCAACAGCTTTGGATGAAATTAAAAGATTTGTATAGACACCCTCTGGAGCTCCACCCTCTTTAAAAAGTCTTTCTAAAGCGATTCCACATTGTGGAACATTTGAAGCATGTTTGATGAGAACTGTATTCCCAGCCATGATATTAGGTGCCGCAATACGTGCCACTTGATAAAAAGGAAAATTCCATGGCTCGATACCAAAAACAACCCCGATCGGATCAAAAACAACATAGGCTTCACCAGTCTCTACATCTACTTTTTGCCGTTTTAAAAATTTTTCCGCATTGTCCGCATAGTAATCCAAAATATTCGCGCTGAGATCCACTTCTGCTCTTGCATCACTGATCAATTTTCCCATTTCAAGCGTAATGATTTGGGCAAGCTCTTCTTTTTGGCTACGCATTTTTGCGGCTGCTTCATGCAGAACTTTCGAACGCGTTGAGAAAGGCGTTTTTTTCCAGCTTTTAAAAGCTTCATGCGCTTTTGTGACAGCTTTTTCTATTTCTTGAGGTGTCATTTCTTTAAATGTTTTTATAACCTCGTTATTGAAAGGATTAACTGTTTGAATGGCCATATCTAACTCCAAATAAGTTATTAGGAAGAAAAGAAAGCGCACGACAGGCGATTTTCTTAATTATATAAACTTACTATTGTGTGTAGCTCATGTAAATTATTTTTTAAATAATTTTTCTCTTTTTTAGGGATTTAGAATCCTTAGATAAATAAAGTCATTAACTTATGAATATTCAAGTCTAATTTTAAGAAATGGCTTTCGATTTGGGGTATGGAATGGAAGTAAGATCCCCTAAAAAGATATGAGAAGAAATGATTGGTCAGGAATTCGTTCAATTTCCTGACTGGGGTGTGTCGTCAATTAAGCCATATCACAGAAGCTGCTAAATAAATGGCAAATAAAAAGTTTCGAACAGTTTTATCATAACGAGTAACGATCCCTCGATATTGTTTTAACTTGGCAAAAAAATTCTCAATAAGATGCCTAGACTTATAGAGATGTTTATCATAATCTCTCGATTCTTTAGCATTATTCTTTGATGGAATTACGATGCCTTTACAAGCTTTCCTCAATGGAAGAATTACTCTGTCTTCGACGTCAAATGCTTTATCAGCAATAACAATTTCAGCCTGGATTTTAGGTAGTAGTAGTAGATCAGCCCCATCTAGATCATGAGATTGTCCTGGAGTTAAAGCAAACTGGTCGGATTACCTAAAGCATCTGTTGTAGCATGAATTTTGGTGCTTAACCCTCTTTTGCTCTTTCCTGTGGCTTGGTCTTCGCGTTGCTTTTTTTATTGCACTGGCGTTGATACGCTCGTACAATTGTAGAATCGATCATCCCGTATTCATTATCAGCATCAGCGGCTAAATATTTGAATATTTTTCCCAAACACCGCTCTTAGCCCCACCTGCTCCATCTTCGGTGGATATTTTTCCAATCCCCAAATCTCTCTGACAAGTCTCTCTAGGGTATACCTGCTCGATACGGTAGAGCCCAGCTTCAATAAACAATCGATTATCTTTAGCAGTATACCCAATATAACCCTCACGCCCAGGCAACAGATCTTTGATCTGTTGCCATTGATCATCTCTCAATGCATATCGCTTCATAAACAACTCCTTGGAATCGTTTAGTTTATTCGATATCTACATGATTTAATCAATCACTTAATTGATGACACGCTCTAATAAAAAATAAGAAAATCTTATTCTAAATGAAGCAATTCTTGTGCTTTTTGATTCAAAAGATCCCAGATTTCTTGGAAATTAACAATTTTATGTCGTGCAATGAGGCTGATGATTTTATTTTCAAACCTGGAAAATTCAGGAAATTTATCTCTAAATATTTGTTGTGCAATGATTCCTTTTAAATTATCATGAAAAGAAAATCTTTTTTGAATAATCAGATTCATTTTTTGTGCTTCTTCAAAAAGAGCTCGCGTATTAACCAATCTTCCAATTTTAATTGCTCGTTTTTTAATTTTTTCTTCAGAATAATTATTAATATTGACAGTTTTAAAAATTTGATCTAAGTATTTTTTAAATTCTTTTTCTTCCGGATCTAATTCATATTGCGTAATACGACGATAATGCATGAAGAACATTTGCTTAAATGTTCTCATCTCGTAAAACGGAAGCTTATTAAAAGACACGGCTTCTGTGAAAGATTGATCGCCCGTACACCCTATCATCATGTGACTATTAACCATTAGTGCATGTACATCTTTTTGTGGCATGGGAAAGAGATTAATCAGGCGTAAAAATTTTCCTTGTTCTGCAAGCTTTTTTTTGACAGAGACCAATTTATTTCCTTCTTTGGAAATAAATTCAACCCCCGCAATGCCCTGCTCTTTCAAAAATTGATAGTCAATTTCTGAATCCAAAGGATCGAGATAAGAACAAATATCAATATTTTTACTTTGATTAAATTGAGAGAAAGTTGCCGAATAAAGAAATAAACGCATGATTTTTTTATTTGTATGGATATATGAAAAAAACAATTCATTTTCATAAAAATATTTTTCAACATCACCTTCAGAAAGAGCTGTTCTCTCAAAAAGACAACTTTTTAGAATATCATCCTTTAAATTTATCAAAGAGCTATTGGAAGGCATATCCTTAATAAAAATTCCATCGTAGTAATAGTCTAATCCCATTCCAATTCGGCGACTTCCATATTCGTTTACAAAAACATACCTTTTTTCTGACTTCATTTCATCTTTTGCATTAGAAATCTCTCTAGAATGAAAGATATCAACTTCCCAAGGAATTTCCAAAATGAACAAAGATTTTTTTATTCTCTCTATCACGTCTTTTTGACAGGATTCACCTGACTTTACCACACAACAATCAAATTTTGTAGGTAAAGAGATTCCTTCTAATTGCTTGTCCGAACAAAATACGGGGATCATTAACACCTGCTGATTAGGAAAACTTTTTTTTATTGCCTCAGAGGTGGAAAGAGCATGATAGTAATCTCCAACCCCATCCGTTAAAACTTGGGTCATCACAACAATTTCTTTGTCTAGAGGGAGTGGATGTTTTTGATATAATTGCGAATAAAAATTTTTAAAAATAACATGTGCAAAATTGTAAACCAATAAACTTGCTTCTTCCGTTGGCAAGCTATACTCGTTTGTATTTGTTTTTAAATAAGCCGTTTTAATAATTTTGTTTTTTGCCCAATCATCCATTTCAATTGGCGGAGGACTACTTAATAAACTAATGTGATTTGACATGAAAAGAACCTATTTAATTTTAAAAAAACTTAAGGTTATAATTTCAAATATTTAAATTCAATTTATTTCATACAACACAATTTTAGTTCACTAATTTGATTAAACGATAAATTACTGAATTTCTAAATCTTGCACATGCAAAATCACTCTTTTAGGGCCTTGTAGGATAAGTCTCGCTTTCGCTCGTCTTACCCCAAAATTATCTTTACTTCTCTTAAGTCATGATCCCTTTTGGCATCCCTTGTTATGTCATTTCGTTCAGCATGCATGCCTTTAGTTTCAACTCAAATTCTTGATTTCCAATGCTTTTACTAAATAGCTTCGCCCCCAAATATTCCTTTTAGTCGTGAAAATGCTGTTTCCACTAGCGATCTTTTGTGATATCCGACTAATTTCTTCCATAGCTTTATGGCCACCTCACCATTTCCTAATCCTATAATCTGACAGATAGCATCATTCCTAGCCCTTTGCCATGGCTTTTCCTTTTCGTTAAACATTGCTCCTTCTCTTGCGGAACTATCAATTTCTGCCCTTTTTCGTAAGCCATTTTATAACAATCCAATGTATCGTAAGCCCCATCCCCAACCGTTCTCTTAACAGATCTGGGAGCTTTCTTCAAAAGCTTTGGACCCACTTCACAATCTGCTGTTTCTATTGAGTGCACACTCGTATATGGAACTTCTTCCATCGCCTTCTTTTTTGCTTACCATGTTGTCTTACCTTCCATTCGCCTCTCCATAATAGATTTTAACTATCAAACACTAGGTCTGTGAGAGATTCTTTCGATAATCTCTTGAAATATTTACCCAATAGCTTTGCTCTGGCAGCTACTGTAGTAAAATGAGGAATCTTCAACTCCAATTCCATGGAGATAAAATAGATTCAACAAATCCAATTAACTAGCGATAAGGGAGGCTATAAACAACCTTCAATAGCATCATTAGAGTATTATTGAGGAGAGCCTAAGAAATGGGGATCTTTCCGAGATCGCCATCTTTCAATAGCATCTTCATTAATCCAAAGAGAAAGTTTATCATGATTTTTCAAGGATTCGGTATACTACGACCAGTTCCGTGCTTTGTATTGGGACATTGTAAGCTCAGTTGTGTTTCAAAGCCGATGAGCTTACAAATTTTTCATAAAAATTTTAGGATAAGTCTCCCTTTAGTCGACTTATCCTACAAGACCCTCTTTTAGCACAATTTTTGAGTCTTCCATCAATTCAGCTCTTAAAGCTTTTGCATAGGCCTTTTCTCCAGAATCTGGAGTGCAATCGGCACAATTAAGAGCAAATCGCCATTCTGTCCATACGGATACCTCTCGCTGGGTCACCTGATTAATGCCCAACCATGTAGGGAGAATTTCACCGTTTTTTTTTCTCCAATTGATTTCAGGCCTTAATTTTTCAACTTTCTCTGCAACCTTATTGAGCTCATATGCCAATTGAAGAGCATATCGCTCTGAAACTTTTTGATTAAAGCTCGAGTCAGAACTCATTTTGGCACTGAATGTCACTTGAATATCACTTATTTTGATCTCACCTAATTTTCTTCTCACTTTTTCTAAAACACGTTTTTTAGCTTCGATCACGCTTTTTTTGATCAAAGAAATTTCTTCAGGCCCTAGCTCTCCTCTTATGAGATATTTTTCTGGAATATGAGGCTCTGTCAAAATGGAATCAGCTGGGTTTAAATAAACGGTAGTTAACTCGATCATGTGTCTCTGTATTAAATAAATGATTGAATGGACTTTGATTGAGAAGGTCGGAAATTCCCACCTTCTCACCTTTTGATCTAAAAATGAATGGCATGTCCCAGGGCATTTAATGCCGCTTCTTTGATTGCCTCACTCAATGTCGGGTGAGCATGAGAAGCATAGGCGATGTCAGAAATGGTGGCTTTTTTCTCAATCGCGATCACGCCCTCACCAATCATCTCCGAGGCGTTAGGACCAATAATATGCATTCCGATTAAACGTCCTGTATTGGCTTCTCCGATGATCTTGACCAATCCATCCGTATCGCCAATGCATCGCGCTCGCGAATTGGCTTTGAAAAGGCAGCTTCCTATTTGCAATTTTAATTGCGCATCTTTTGCTTCTTGCTCAGTTAATCCTACCGCAGCAACCTCCGGATGCGTATAAATCACATTAGGAATAGCCATATAGTTCACATGAGGATGTAAACCAGCTAGCTTTTCCACAGCTGCTATTCCTTCTTCGGATGCGCGATGTGCAAGCATAGCCCCGTCAATGAGATCTCCTATCGCATAGATAGAAGGAATGTTCGTTTGTAAATCCTGATTGACTTCCACGAATCCTCTAGGAGAAACTTGGACACCAACGTCCTGCAATCCTAACCCTTTGCTATAGGGACGACGTCCAACGGCCACGAGTACATTGTCCGCATCAAACGTCAGTTTTTTGCCTTCATGCTCGACATAGACAGCAACTTGCTCTTTACCAACCTCTGCACCTGTGACTTTGGCACCTAAGTAAAATTCAAGCCCTTGCTTTTTTAAAGTCTGTAATAAAGTTTTGCGAATGGTTTGGTCCATCATGGGGCAAATATAATCGAGCATCTCAACAACCACAACTTGTGTACCAAGGCGCGAATAGACTGAGGCCAATTCAACTCCGATGACTCCCGCACCTACCACAATCAATTTTTTAGGAATTTTTGGCAGGCTGAGAGCTCCCGTAGAAGAGAGCACAATCTTTTCATCAAAAGGAAGAAATGGCAATGCAATTGGCTCTGATCCTGTGGCTAAAATTGTGTATTTAGCCTGAATCTTTTGAGTTTGACCATCTTTTGTGACTTCAATTTCATTGGGAGAAAGCAAACGCGCTGTGCCCGTGATTCTTTCCACATTATTTTTTTTGAAAAGACCCGCGACGCCCTGCGTGAAGCCTGTCACTACCTCTTGCTTACGTTTCATCATTTGAGAAAATTCGACACGCAAATCAGAAATTTCAATTCCGTGTGTTTTCCCATCTTTTTGTAAAAAATGAAACATCTCCGAAGAATAGAGTAGGGCTTTAGAAGGAATACACCCGACATTTAGGCAAGTACCTCCTAAAGTAGAGTCTTTTTCAATACAAGCCGTTTTAAAACCCAACTGAGCAGCGCGAATAGCTGCTACATAACCGCCAGGTCCGCTACCAATGACAACAACATCAAATGAGGCATTACCGTTCATGTTACACCTCAATTAATAGTCTTGAGGGATCTTCCAAGGCATTTTTGACATGCACTAAAAAGGTCACGGCTTCTTTTCCATCGACGATGCGATGATCATAGCTTAAAGCTACATACATCATGGGCCGAATCACAATCTGATCATCCACAACAACCGCTCTTTTTTCTATTTTATGCATCCCTAAAATGCCACACTGCGGAGGATTGAGGATAGGCGTGGAGAGAAGAGAACCATAAATCCCGCCATTGGTAATAGTAAAACCTCCCCCTTGCAAATCATCCACAGCGAGTCGACCTTCGCGGGCTTTTTTGGCATAAGCTTCGATATCTTTTTCAACTTCTGCAAAAGAAAGTTGTTCGCAATTACGTAAAACGGGCACGATTAAGCCACGATCTGTTCCGACCGCAATTCCAATATCAAAATATTCGCGATGGACGATCTCATTTCCATCAATATAGGAATTCAAATCGGGGACTTCTCTTAGAGCAGATACCACAGCCTTAACAAAAAAAGACATAAAGCCTAATTTCACACCATGTTTTTTTAGAAAAGCATCTTTGTATTTCTCTCGAGCAGCCATGATAGCTGAAAAATCGATCTCATTAAAGGTTGTTAGCATGGCTGTGGTTTGTTGAGCTTCTACCAATCGATTCGCAATCACTTTGCGTATCTGAGACATTTTACGTCGCGTTTCGCGCCCTTCCATTTTTTTAGGAGGGGGAGCCTCTTCTTCTAGCTGTGGAATTTCTTGTTCACGTGTTTTTCCCACAGGCACAGATTGTGGAAAATCTTTTTGTTCAGGTTTTACCACATCCTCTAAAAACGCCTCTTTTCCATACCGAATGCCCTGTGAAGGCTGTGGAGCTTCTTGCGGTTTGGCTTGAGCTTTTTCTTCGGTTTTTGGAACAGTAGCTTGAGGTTCTGACGCTGAGCCTTGTGTTGCTTTTGCTTCTGTATCTACAAAGCCGACGACCTGACCAATTGTAACTGTCTCTCCTGGTTTGACCTGCAAAGTTAACACTCCAGATGCTTTAGCATAAAGAACCTGATTGACCTTGTCAGTTTCCAATTCCAAAATTTCATCATCAACTTGAACTGTTGAACCAGACGGTTTGATTAAGGTTCCCACAGTTGCTTCAGTAATCGATTCTCCCATTGCAGGGACTTTGATTTCCTCTTTCATTTTTTTGTGTGCCTTTGTTTTACTTTGCCTTCTTTCCAAAGATGGCTTGGATGATTTCGGCATGTTCTTGTTTATGCAAAGCGTATGATCCAACGGCTGGGGAAGCTTTACAAGCTCTTCCTATATACTCTAATTCGAGAGTTGAGGGAAGAATTTCTCGCAATTTTGGTCGAATAAAGTTCCAAGCTCCCATATTGCGAGGCTCTTCTTGTACCCAAGCACAGCGGCTAAACCCTTCATATTTTTTTATAATCTCTAATAATTTCTTCACGTTGAGGGGATACAGCTGCTCGATGCGTACAATTACCATGTCCTCCACCCCTTGTTTTTTGCGCTCTTCATCGAGATCGTAGTAAAAGCGTCCACTACAAAACAGAAGCGTTTTCACTTTCTTTGATGCACGAGGATCATCATAGATGTCTTGGAAAGAGCCATTCACAAAATCTTGGATGGGATTCTGAGCAGCAGGATGGCGTAAGAGCCCCTTTGGAGTAAAAACCACCAGAGGCTTTAAGGAAGCAAGCATCGTTTGCCGACGTAAGAGATGGAAGAATTGAGCAGGCGTCGTCGGATTGACAATTTGCATGTTGCAATCCCCCGCGAGGGTCAAAAATCTTTCGATACGTGCAGAGGAATGTTCGGGTCCTTGACCTTCATAGCCATGTGGTAAAAGCATAACCAAGCCCACTTTCTGGCCCCATTTTTCTTCTGCGGCAGAAATGTATTGATCGATCACAATTTGCGCACCATTCGCAAAATCTCCAAATTGTGCCTCCCAAATCACCAAAGCCTTCGGATTTCCAATGCTATACCCATATTCAAAAGCTAAAACAGCATATTCAGAAAGTGGCGAGTTGTAGATATTAAAGCGACCTTGTTTCTCCTTTAAATGTTGAAGCGGAAAATAGGGCTGATCCGTCTGTTGATCAACCCACATAGCGTGACGATGACTGAAAGTTCCTCGGCAAACATCCTGCCCAGAAATTCTGACACTCACACCATCCCATAGCAGAGTACCGTAAGCAAGTGTTTCGGCCATTCCCCAATCAACAGACTTTTGACCGATTCCCATCTGACGACGATCTTGAATCAAATTTTCGAGCTTTCGGTGAATATGAAAATCGGGCGGAATTGTGCTGAGCTTTTCCGTTACTTCTACTAAAGTATCTTGTGGAACACCCGTCGGATAAGTGACAAACAACTCATCTGCATCTTCGGATTTAACTTTCTTGACTTTTTCAGTCGGTATTTTCGTTTCTTGCAAAGCTTTTTGTAACGACTCTTTAAACTCGTGTTCTAAAGATTCAGCCATTTGTTTTTCTAGAATCCCTTGGTGAATCAAATTGTCTCGATATAGCTCTCGAATAGGCTTTTTTTGCCGAATCAGTTGGTATTGATACGGCTGAGTATACGCAGGTTCATCAGTTTCATTGTGGCCAAATTTGCGATAGCAGTTTAAATCAATAAATACATCACATCGATATTTTTGCCTTAACTGCACAGCTAAAAGAGTCGCGTACACACACGCCTCGGGATCTTCCGCATTCACATGAAAAACAGGCGCACGAAATGTCCGTGCAATGTCTGTACAATAATGAGTTGAGCGAGAGTCACGCGGCAACGTGGTAAATCCGATTTGATTGTTAATCACGACATGGATTGTTCCGCCAGTCGAATAGCCTGGCAAATCATACATTTGCATAGTTTCATAACAAACTCCTTGCCCAGAAATAGCTGCATCCCCATGTACCAAAATAGGGAGCACTTTTTTCTTTGTTTCATGATCGCTAGCGAGGATTTGACGAGCATAAACTTCCCCTTCCACTACCGCATCGACCGATTCTAAATGGCTCGGATTGGGGGGCATCTCCACACGCACTTTATGCCCAGTAGCTGTTTGCACATTGGAAGAGAAGCCTTTGTGATATTTAACATCTCCACTCCCTTCAAAAGAGTCTGGAATATATCCTTCATCAAATTCTGAAAAAATATCGGCATAAGATTTGTCCAAAATATTACTGAGAACATTTAAACGTCCTCGATGAGCCATACCCAATACAAACTCTTCCACCCCTTCTTGGCTTCCTTTCTCAATAATCGCATCTAGGATTGGAATAAGAGTCTCTCCACCCTCTAAGGAAAATCTTTTTTGTCCTGTATACTTTGTGTGCAGAAAGAGTTCAAATAATTCCGACTTATTTAAATGCTGCAGAATCAAGCGCTTTTGCTCAAATGTCAGCTCAATTTTAAAGCGTGTGGGCTCAATGTGATTTTGCAACCACTTTTCCATGTCAGGATTTTCCAATCCCATGTATTCAATCCCGATGTTTTCGCAGTAAATCTCGCGTAAGCAGTTAATCAATTCCTGAAGGGTTGCAGAGGCTTCATTCAAAAGTCCACAAGTGGGAAAACGATGAGACAGTTCTTCTGGAGTAAAACCTAAAGTCTCTAGCTTGAGCTGCCACGGTTCCTCGATCGGAGCTGTAGCGATTGGATTAACTTTAGCCATGTAATGCCCATATGTCCGATAGGCCTCAATTAAGTGGTAGATGCGCACTCCACCAGCTGCGACTTGATCGATAAGCATCTGATCGATCCCTCTTCTATCTGAGGGAAAGGTTTGAGTCGCTCCCGGTTTGGCCTCTTCAAACAAATGACGCCAGGAGGAATCCACACTGTGAGGATCTGCTTGAAATTTTGCATACATTTCGTCGATCAAAGCTAAATTAGCAAAGCCTGATTGAATTAAAGCATTATAGGACGTCATTTCGAAAACCTCTTTATAGATCACCACTCAAGTTATGTATTAAAAAATGATGGCAGAGAAAAAGGCAATCCTTATCACCATTTTTTTGCACATAGCGTTAATTCTTGTTTAACTCAGAAAAAATTTATTTGGAAGAATAACTGCAATGATTAAGATAGATGACTAAATTGTAGGAAATATCTATGACTTCGCGATTGATTTTCATTCTGTTATGCTTTTTTCTGTGGGGATGCAATACGCCCCCACCTTCCGACCCGCGACAAACCCAAGAAATTGGGGGGAGAGAAGATGGAAACCCACCGACCCGCTTTCCTGTTTACCAAGCCAAAGTCCCCTTGTCATGGATTCGAAAAGATGCGCTCCACACTCAATCTCTTCAAGATAGTACTTTACCCATTTGCGAGTTTTTTATTCGAGAGGAACAAAATGAAGTGCGTGTTACGGTGCATAATTTTCCGAATGCATCACTAGAAAGCCGAGTTCCACCTTTGGCTCAAATTTCTCGCTGGAAAAAACAATTTGAGCAGTTAAATCCTTTGCATCAACATACGCAACCTCAATCATGGGGAGGATTCGTCGGCCTTTATTTCGAAGGAAGCGGACAGATAAAAGGAGAACAGGTCAAAATGCTTGGCTGGTGTATGCAATTGGCTCGAGACCATTTTTTAAATGTTCAACAAAAATTGTTGATTTCTCCTGATCCCTACTTCAAGCAGGCTTTGGCTGACTACACGATTAAGGCTTTAGGACCTAAGGAATTCGTTGAGCAACATCAAACTGAAATCGAAGCATTTGCAAATAGTTTTGAACTCATTAAAGAGCTACCTAGACAATGAAGAAATTGATCAAAACCTTTTACCGATTTTTAGGAAGCATTCAATTTGCTGTCACTTTGATTGCCATCTCTGCTTGTTTCATCGTGGCAGGAACTTGGATTGAATCCCTAACAGATTCTCACCGTTCTGCGGCGCAATTTGTTTACCAAAATCCGGTCTTTAAATTTTTGCTGATCGCTTTTTTTATCAATATTCTTGTTTCTGCCCTTAATCGCTGGCCATTTAAATGGAAGCATATTCCTTTTTTAATTACGCACGTAGGCTTGTTAATGATTATAGCAGGTGTGTTTATCAAAAATATGTATGGGGTCCAAGGTTCACTCGAAATTGTCGAAGGCAGCGGTAGCCACTCCTTTTTCTCTCTTGACAATCCGATTGTTCATTTAGAAAAAAAAGACTCCCCTCTGACAGAAAACTATGCACTTAGATCATCCCCCTTAGGAAATCTCACTCTTCATGCTCCTGAATCAAAAGCATTTCCAGAAATCTCAGTTGAGCTTTTAAGCTATGCCCCTCATTCGGTTGAAAAAGCCCATACATGGATCGATCAAAGCCAAGGCAGAATAGCGGGTTTGAAACCCTTTCCCATTTATCTTTGGGAAGGCAAAGATTCACCCCTTCCTTATAGTTCACAGGTTAAATTGCATCACCCGCGCTCTTTCCCATGGCGGATTTATGCATTCCGTACTCCATACGTTGAAGAACTGGCAAAAGAGCTTTTTCTTCATATGACCGAGGTAGCAATCAGTGACACGACAAATGATCAGCTGCTATGCCATATGCCCTTAAAAACAGCTCTTGAAATACCCATGACTTGGAAAAATGGGAAGGCAACCCTTTCTTTAGACTTTAATTTTTCAACTCTTGCAGGATTTCAAAATCCCCATATTCTGTTAGAAGGAAAGCACAATAAAAACTTCAAAATTAAAACACAACTTACCGGTGATCAAGCTATTTTTAATCAAAATGAGCTTGTCACACAAATGGGTAAGGCCCCTGTATCTCTGGATTTAGTTTGTTCTCCCAGTTTAGCTTTCATAGAAAATGAGGAAGGAGATGTTTATTTACTTGCATTTGATTCAAATGGTGAAGTTCATTCGCAATTTTTTAAAAATGGGGCTTTAGACAAAGTTGTCATTTATGACCAAGGATTTGGAGGCTATTTTGCGACAGCAACAATTCCTTTTTCAAACCTACCCAATACACGAAAAGAAAAAGAAGCGGCTCGCCTGCAGGGCTTAGCTATGCAATTGCGACAAATGCTTAAAAGCGCCTCTCTTTTACCACCACCCGTTCAATTGCTCTCGAAGACATGCCAAAAGGTTCAGAAAGATTTTGTCTCCTCCTTTTTACTCTTTTTGCATGAGTGGGATAAACAAGGAGGCTGGGTGTTGTCGTCTTCAGACAATTTGCCAGACAAACTGAATGCTTTGCTAACATCTTTGGACTGGAGTACTCTCTCTCCGATTGATCTTAAAGCTTGTCACTGGATCGCTCTACTTTCCCAAGAAATCGAATCCAAGCTTTGGGCTGGAGAAGATCTGTCTATTTATTTAAAGGAAAAGGGATGGCCCTATCCAGTCCCTAAATTAGTAGAAAAACAATTTCCTGCTTTTATGACCGATTTCACCCAACAGATTTATGCACTTTCGACAGATCTTCCTGCGATTGATACGCAAAATTTATCCAAGCCCCTTCCAGATGCAGCTTTATTATCTGCCTATTTCAGAATTTACTCTCTTCATCTCAGTCATTTGCAAAATGTTCAGAATCAAGAATCTCTTGCCGATATTTGTCAAAGTTACTTTGCCTCTCAATTTTTAGAATCCCTATTACAAGAACGATTAGAAGCTTCTAATCAACCAAATTTTTCTGAACTCATTACAAATCTTGCGGAAGATGATCAAGAATGGTTAACTTTGCAAAAATCTTGTCAAACTCTTGTTCCTTTCTTTTTTAAGCGGGGGAATGAAGATCAGCTAACAAAAGAAGAGATCCTCCAATTAATTGCTCTTACATTGCCTCTGCCTGTTTGTGAAACGACCTATTCAAGTGAGAAAATGCAGATGGATCTGGAAACCTCTTCTCCTGTCACGATCGAATGTCCTTTGACATATAGCTATCAAGCTTTGCCTTCCTTAGAAAAATTGGAAGCCAATATTCCGATTATTAAACTACTCGTCAAAGATGGCAAAATGGAAGAAACACAAGTTATGTCTTTCAAGCCACATGGGACACATTTGCGGCAACCGGTTTTGGGGGGTGACTATGTGATTTCTTTCGAGACTAATAAAGAGGAAATCCCTTATCACTTGCGTTTGAAAAACGCCCGACAAATTCAATATGCCCAGTCTTCCCAAACCTACAGTTTTGAGAGCGACCTTTTAATTTTGGACCAAAAAAGAGGATCACAAGTTGAAACAACTTTAAGTATGAATCGAGTTTATGAGACTTGGGACGGATATCGCTTTTACTTAGCAAATATGACTCCCGCTACAGAGAATTCAGCTAAGCGCGTACAAATTGTCGTTAATTATGACCCCGCTAAGTATATTTTAACTTATCCTGGTGCAATCATCCTTTCTATGGGAATTCTTCTCCTCTTTTGGTCTCCTTACCGAAAGAAATAATTAAAATATTAGTTTAACTTAATATTGAAATTAATACATTTTTAGTATAAAATAAAAGAAAGCTTTATTAGAGGGCACAATGACTAAACATCCCCCTGATAAATTATTTTATCAAAAACTTGAAGTCCATATTCACCCTTCTAAAACAAATTCATCTTCATTTGTTTCGAAATTATTTTCTAAACTCAAACGTAAAATTTTTAGTGAGCCAAATCAAAATCCCTTACAAGGAAGAATTCAAGAGCTGCATTGGAATAGCACGCAAATTCGAGAAGAATTGGAAAAGATCAAGGCAGGGGTAGATTTAGATTTACAGCCACTTGTTTTTGAAGTGATTGATCCAATGCTTCGCAGTATTCAGCAACTGCACCATATCACACAAAATGCCTCTCTTCCTGCTGTTCATGAAAAAACTGTACAACGGTATATGAAGTGGATCGAGCAAGCAAAACTATGGGTTCAGCTATACACGAAAGCAAAAGATAAAGAGGAAGTTTTAAAAGCGGTCATCGATCACATCGTTTTAGCGTCCAATCAAATTATCGAACGCGATCTTCAAATTTTAAATGAATACAAAATACAGGCTATTGAATTTTTGGATGGCAATCCCGAGAAAAAAGAGACTTTACGAAAAAATTTATATGATCAAATGGCACCATTTTTAGACAATCTTGATCAACTTAAGCGTATCAATTGTCCCGAATTTCAAGATTTAAAGGCTGTCAGTTCTTGGAAAGCTAAAATTGACAGTCTAAGGCAGGAAAATTTCAATAATGCCTTACATGCTATTGATACTTTCATTGAGGATCATCGTTAGCCTTAACGGCGAAAAATTGGCGTAGTTGCACAATATTCCCTTCACTGATTCCTTTCATTTTTTTGAGCTCTTCATCGGAAGCTTCTTTTATTTTTTTTATGCTGCCAAAATGCTTCAAAAGAGCCTTCTTTTTGGCAGGTCCTATTCCTGGCACATCATCGAGAATACTTTTAATGGTTCGCTTTTGCATACGCTTACGATGAAACTTAATGACGAATCTGTGGGCTTCATCTCGTATCTGTTGCAAAATAAAGAGAATGGGAGAGGTCACTTTTAGAATTAAAGGATCTTTCACATTTGGTAAGAAAACCTGCTCTAGCGTTAATCCTCGGTCGTGGCGCCCCTGCTCTTTCGCAATGCCTATCACATTCACAGAAATGATATCCAATTCGGCCAAGACTTTAAGGGCAATATTGAGATGCCCCTTCCCCCCATCAATGATCAATAAATCAGGCAAATCATTTTCATCTTTAGCTTTTCCATACCGACGGGTGAGCACTTCCCGCATAGCCCCATAGTCATCGGAAGGACCGGCTTGCTTGAGTGTATAAGTCCGATAATTTCTTGTGTCTTTTTTACCATCGGTAAAGACAATGACTGAAGACACGTGCTCGGTACCAGCAATGTGCGAATTATCAATGCATTCAATTCTTTTTGGATAATTGGTTAAATGAAACTGCTCTTGTATGGCTAATAAAATATTTTCACGCAGCGTTTGCTCATTCTTTTCTTTCTTAAAAGAGGCTTCGGCATTCGCTTGAGCCATGTCAATTAAAACACTTTTTCCCCCTCTTTTAGGAGCATACACTTGAACTTTTCTGGCGCGATTTTCAGATAAAAGTTCGGTGAGAGCAACTTCATCCTCTATTTCTATAGGAAGCAATATTTCATGAGGTAAAAAATCTCGATTTTGGTAGTGCTGCAAGACAAAAGAAGTCAATAATTCGGCATCATCGTCCGCTATTTTTGTGAAATTGAAACTTTGGGAGGAGGTCAACCTTCCCTCTCTAAACAACAACTGACAAAGCATCACGTCTTCACCCTGTCGATAAATACCTAAAGCATCGGCGTCTTTACCTGACACACTATCCACATACTGAGGTTCGATCGTTTTTTCAATATAACGTATGGTATCTAACGATTTACCAGCTTTTTCAAATTCCAAATTCTCCGCATAAGTTTCCATTTCCTGATACATTTCTTGTAGAATTTCTTTATTTTGCCCGCGCAAAAACTTGATCGTCCGGTCCACTTGTATCTGATACTCTTCTTTTGTGCATTTTTGTACGCACGGAGCAATACACCGTTTCATGTCATAAAGAATACAGGGACGTGTTCTGCGCGCAAATTCCGCGTCTGAGCATTGACGGAGAGGAAAAAGGCGATGGAGAAGATCCAGGGTACGCCGTGCAGCCCCAGCGTGCGTATAGGGACCAAAATAAACACCATCTGCTTTTGGTTTACCACGGTAACGCTCCAGACTAAGCATGGGCCAAGGATTTTTCACATTAATCTTTAAAGCGACATAACTTTTATCATCTTTTAGTAGGGCGTTATATTTCGGTTTGTGCTTTTTGATTAGATGGCTTTCTAACAACAAAGCCTCTTTTTCAGAGGTAACGCTAATCGTTTCAATGGATTCTATTTGGGGAACAAGGAAAGGAATCATTTCGCGGCCGTCACCGCTTGTCATAAAGTATTGTCGAATGCGGGTGCGGAGATTTTTGGCTTTGCCGACATATAAAATCATCCCGGTGCGATTTTTCATTAAATACACACCAGGATGATTTGGATAAAGAGAGAGAGTTTTAGGATCAAAAGGCATATCAGGCTTGCGGATTTATACGATTTGCGTCGATTTGTTTAGTTTTATCCATTAAATTTTGAGAGTGTTCCCCATGTTTATGGGTTTTCTTTAATTGTTTTTTGAACTCTTGCTTTTTAGCTTCTCGTTGCTCACGCAAATGTTTTTCGTTGCGAATTTCGAGTGTAAGCTCTTCTTCCGTTTCTAGATTTTTTTTTGTATCTTTAGTCAGGTATTTGGAAAAGATTGCATTAGTCTTTGCTTTATTGCGTTCAAGCTGCGTCGATTTGCTCTGATTTTCTAGTTGTTCCTCAACATTTTGAGCAGGTTGATCTATTTCACAATCTTCATTTTTGCTATCTTCTCTAGATAGTCCAATTTCTGCCTCAGAGAATTCTTCTACTGGTTCTTTTTGCTCATCTTGCGATTTATAAAGAGAGCTGTCTTGATTGTAAAATTGCCGAAGAGAATCTCCTCCAGCAGGAGAATTTAAATTCGTATTCACGTTTTTCTCCTTCACTCCAAGTTTTCACTTGCAACACTATTATTATACTAAATAATTCAATAGTTAGGCAATTTTTTCTTTCTCAAGCTCTTGCAATGCTAACTGACCACATGCTGCGGCAATATCATCCCCTTTTGTATAACGACAGGTGTTGACAACTTTCGCTCCAAAAAGAACAGCGCGAAATTGTTTAATCGCTTTTTTCTCAGGTCTTTTCAATCTCAAGCCAGGAACGGGGTTGTATGGAATCAAGTTGACGGTAAATTGGCTTTTACCATGCAAAAGATGCGTTAATTCAAAGGCATGATCGGGATGGTCATTGATCCCTGCAATTAGAGTGTACTCAAAAGTAATATCCCGTTTTGTCAGTTTTGCATACTCATCCATCGCTTCCATAATTGCGTCTAAAGGATATTTACGAGCATAAGGGATGATTTTTTGACGAATATGTTGATTAGGCGCATGTAAGGATAAAACCAGGCTTACTTTGAGCTCTTCCCGACTTAAACGCTTGATTCCTTCAACGATGCCCACCGTAGAAACGGTAATACGTCTTTGCGAAAGATTTAAAAGTTCAGGGTTGCTGAGTAAACGGATTGACTTGATGACTGGATCATAATTTTTGAGAGGCTCACCCATTCCCATATAAACAACGTGAGAAACACGTTCATTTTTGTCTTTCAGCCATTGGTTGATGAGGAAAACTTGTTCAACAATTTCATGCGGACGTAAGTTGCGAAAAAAGCCTTGTTTTCCAGATGCGCAAAAAGCACATTTGGCAGGGCATCCCACCTGCGAGGACACACACACAGTACGCCGATCTCCGGAGCAAATTAATACAGATTCAACAAGTTTATTATCTTTTAATCGCCATAAAAATTTATATGTTTCTAAATCAGCCGATGGTTTTACATGTACAAGCTGTAGATGTGATAGTGAAATTTGCGACTGAAGTAATTTTTTTAGATCAGTGCTAATATTAGTCATTTCATTCCAATCAATAATTCCTTTTCCATAAACCCAATCGATTAATTGTTTGGCGTGAAATGGTTTTTGATCGAGAGAAGTCAATAAAGTCTTGAGTTCTTCTTCTGTCATTTCAAAAAACTGATGCATCTTTTAAATCTCATGATAAATTTTAAATTCGGTCAACTAAAGGAAAAAATTTTATCACATACCCACATATTCTTCAATGCTTTGATTTTTTCAGCTTGATATATGAGAATCAAAAAGTTTCATTATTTTTTTAATTAAAACCAAAAAAGATTTTGCTTTTTTCTTGTCGCTTATTTGCCACTTAGATATTGTTCATGCATAAGAAAATGATCGAGTTGTGGCATCAACTCGTGGATTACATTCTATAAAACCTGTTTAGTAAACAGGCATTAATCTTTTGAATCCAGAATTTAACGCTAACAATCGTTGAAATATGTCAAGTATTAACAACATTTAGAAAATAAAAAAATGCACACTTCAGAAGTGCACGTGGTAGACAACGAGAAATGCGGGCAAAATTTGACAAGCTTGCGGAAAACCTCTTGCATCCATATAATTTGTACTTTTCTATTGTTGTGATGGGTTGTTTTACTCAAATGCAAGAGTACTCAATTACATGAAAATATAAACTGAAACGATAAGTAACTAAATTGTACACAGGAGTGTCTTATGCTAAAAAAAACTTTTTTAATCACAATGCTTTCAATCTTTGCAGCTAGTGCTAGCTATGCGAACGATACCAAGCAAGAAGAAGAAGAAGCTCAAAAGTTTTCAACAGCAATTTATCATCACGATGATGAAGAAGAGCATGGCAAAGAGCTAGCAAATCTTCAAGCTGAAGAAGAAGAGCAAAACCTACTCGTTGCTAGTGAAGAAGACGAAGAAGAACAAAAAAAACTACTCGCTGCTAGTGAAGAAGACGAAGAAGAGCAAAATCTTCTAGCTGCAAGCGATGACGACGAAGAAGAAAACCTTCTCGTTGCTAACGAAGACGAAGAAGAGCAAAATCTTCTAGCTGCAAGCGATGACGAAGAAGAAGAAAACCTACTCGCTGCTAGTGAAGAAGACGAAGAAGAGCAAAATCTTTTAGCTGCAAGCGATGACGAAGAAGAAGAAAACCTTCTCGTTGCTAACGAAGACGAAGAAGAGCAAAATCTTCTAGCTGCGAATGATGATGAAGATGAAGATGCTTTAGCAAAATGCTCTTGCGGTGGAAAAACAAAACAAGATAAATTTTCCGATAATGAAGACGAAGAAGATCAACTTCTCGCTTATTCTTACAATGATGAAGATGAAGACGAAGACGACGATCTAGTTTAATTTTTATCTCATCTAGATTTAGATGGCAGATCACTGCCATCTTTCCTTTCTTAGTTACCCAGAAAAGCCCCCCTCACATTTCTCAACCATAGCTTTAAAAAACGCAGAATATCTTTTTGTCTACATAACCATCGAAAAGTTGCATAGAGGCCAAAATAATGAAAAACGGTTTTCATTGTTTCATAAAAATGAGTTAGAACCATGCGACGTGTCACTAGACGTAAATCATAATCCGTTAACACACGATTAGTTGAAATGCTCTTCAAACGACGATTTAAAATAAAGCGACACAACAATTCATAGCCACCTCTCAATTTGTATGAGGTATTGAATTTTCCTAAGACTTTTAATGTATCAGTTTTGAACCAACAAGATTGTAAGCTTGTTGGTTGTTGCCCCATTTTCAAAAGCTTTAGATTTAGATGTCGAAATAGCGTCTTAGGTTCCGAGCGGCCATTTCGAAGAAATGTACCACAAAAAACCAGATCAGGAGATTGGTGGTTTAAGGCAAGCGTCATCATATATTTTAGGGTTTCACGTCCTAAATAAAAATCACCAGGAAAAAGACAATTCAGATACTCGCCTTCCGCTTGAGCAATCCCTTTATTCAGCATCTCATAGCGATGATAACCTGAAACTGAAAAAATCCTAATCCGCTCATCCCGATAATTTTTGATCACTTCCAAAGTTCGATCTTTAGAACCCGCATCAACCACCACAATTTCAAAACGCGGGTATAGCTGGTTTAAAATATGATCTAAAGTTAGAGAAACGGTGTGCACACAGTTAAATGTAGGAACAACAATGGTTACTTTCGGATATGCGTAGTCTTCGTAAGGATAGGGATTCTGAAAATCAGAAGAGAAGTTTACCGTGTTATCGTAGATATGTCCTGATTTATCTATCATATAAAGAAAGCTATAGCCTTTGTAATCTATTCTTTTGTTGGAATAATGACTTTCAGTTGAGGCGGATTACGTTTAAGTTCATCAAAACGTTTCGCAAGATCCAAAGCCTCATCATCTGAAAGTTGTCCACTTTGAATTTTCATCTTGATCTCCTCACGCATTTTCATCCAATTGCGATCTAAAATGCGTTGCACCGTTTCTTTGAAATATCCTTCAGCTTTATCTTTATTGATTTTTTTCTCAAGAATTTCAGAAATGAGTGTTTGTCCTTCTTCATCATCAATGGCTATCGCTAATGAAAGGAGATCGGGCACCTTCTGATTTTTATATCCTTCTAAAAAAGCCGTGAATAGACGGCCACACACCAAATGATAAAAATCTTCTACTTTCAAATTTAAGCAAACCATTTCGATAAAGTGGGGATGTGTCTCACCCATTAATAGCATCCAACGCAATAAATCACACTCTAAAATGCGATCAGGGTCAACTTGAGCCGCAGTTCCAATACTTGCTCCTTTTTTCATAAAAGCATGTGAAGAACGAGGAAGCACTCCTTGATTGACCATATTTTCAGGCACCTGCATTAAATGCGCCAATTGTCGCAAACTTTCGTGCACCATGACGGGATGGTTCCATTTTTGAATTTGCTCGGTGACAGTCTGAACCAGTTCACTTTTACCCGCAGGCGAGGCACTATTGAATTTTTTTGATAAATGGGTAACAAGAAAAGAGAGATAATCAATACTTTTTTGCAAAAGGATTTGAAAACTTTCAGGTCCTTTTTCACGTAAGAAAATATCGGGATCCATTCCAAGGGGAAGTGCAACAATTTTAACATCCACTCCTTCCTTTTGAAAAAGATTTCCAATCTTCGCCGCAGCTTCTTGTCCAGCTCCATCGGGATCTAAAGCCAAATAAACAACCTGGACACCGAGCTGCATCAACTCTTTGACATGCCCTTCTCCAAAAGCTGTGCCCTGTCCAGCAACAGTCATATTGAATCCCGAATAAATTAAACGTAATGCATCGACTTGACCTTCGACAATAATAGCGCGTCGCTCTTTTGCAATTCTTTTGCGGCAGTAATTCAGACCAAATAGGACTCGAGATTTTTTAAATAAAGGTGTTTCCGCCGTATTGACATACTTACCACCAAATGTTTCCTCTTTGAATTTTCTCCCTGAAAATCCAATGACGCCTCCAGTTGGATGATGAATAGGAAACAAAATGCGGTCGTAAAAAAAATCCTTTTTTTTCCCTTCTTTGGTTTCAATTATAAGCCCCGCTTCTAGCATGGCATCATCCGAAATCGAACGCGCATGTAAAACTTTGCGAAGCATGCCAAATGGAGGAGCAAATCCAATTTTAAAATATTGAATAAAGGCTAAATCAATCCCTCTTTTATAAAGATACTGCAAGCCTTGATGACCTTCGGGTGTGTGCAAGAGAGCAAAATGATAAAATTCAGCAGCCAATGCAAGGGCTTCTCTTAAACGCGCCTTATTGATCGTCTTGGTTTCTTCACCATTTTCAACTTGATCCAAATGTACGTGAAAACGGTTAGCGAGATATTCTACGGCTTCAAGAAAGCTCATTTTTAAATGGTTCATTAAAAAATGGATGGCGTCCCCATGTGCCCCACAGCCAAAACAGTGATAATGGCTATCCCCTTTCTGTACCACAAATGACGCAGATTTTTCATCGTGGAAAGGGCAGAGAGATTTATAAGAAGCTCCCGCCCGTTTTAAATCAAGATGCGCGGATAGAACATCCACCAAATCAATTCTCTGACGTAAAGTTTCAAGGCTTTCTTTGGTAAAAACTGGCATTTTAATTCCTCTCGGGCTTCACATTTTCAATTTGATCGGGACTATTTTGCCGTAAAAAATGTTTGCCTGCAAGTCGGGCATGCGTTTGAAGAAAAAAAGATCTTTCAATATCTGAACAATAAAAGCGATTCCATACCAAATCTTTTGCATTGATTAGATTGGGTTCTCTTTTTAGACAAAAATATTGTTATTTTTGATCTACATGCCTTCTTTTTTAAAGTTTCTGCATATCAATTAAATTTTTCACAGCAATCTGGAAATTTTTTTTTGATTGCTGTGAAAAAATTGAGTGCTAAAAGTATGTAGATACTTTCCCGGAAATCTCAAGTACATTTTCTGGGTCGAAAAGCTGAGAATGGCATGATGAAAGATGCTCAACTTTTAACTTTTCGGAAACAACTTCCCAACCATTAAATGGGAAATCTTCCTGAGCAATTTCATCTGATCTTGCTTTAAATAAAGTCACTGACCCTTCATAAGATTTAGGATAAAACTTCCTAGATAACATTGAATTTCTAAGCATTTCATTTTTTAAATCATCTGCATATTTTGATTCTAAATTAATGGATTTTGCTTTTAGAAAAGAATCAATATTTTTTAAAATTACTTCTTTTGTTCTGAATTGAGATACGTCCATCACGTGAGTATGATTATAGCTATCAAATAAAAAAACATTTTCTATCTGAAAAAATGATTCTCTTTGCATGTGTCTGGCCATTTCAAAAGCAACATTTCCACCAAAAGACCACCCTCCTAGATATATACGCCTTGTTGTTAATTTCTGTTTAAGTATGTTCACATACTCTTGAGCCATTTCTTCTATAGATTGAAAATGAGCATCTTTTCCAAAATAAGGATTATTAATAGCAAAAATATCTATATTCTCAAGCTGAATCTTTGAGGATAAAAGTGAGTAGGCATATGATAATCCACCTCCAGGGTGAATAAGAACTAATGCAGAATCGGAGTTCTTATTTGAAAAACTAATCCATATAGGAAAGCTAACTTCCTTACCCTCTTGCTCTATTAGTGCTGCTACTGCTTGGATTGTTGGATTTTTTAAAAAATCATGTAAAGATACGGAATAATCAAGGCGCTGTTTTATTTCGGTAAGCATTTTTACCGCCAAAATGGAGTGTCCTCCTATAGTGAAGAAATTATCCTCAATCCCAATTCCCTCATAATCGAATATTTTCATCCAAATTGCATGTATCTCATATTCCAAATGCGTATTTGGCATTTTTTTTATTTTTTTTGTGTTGAACTGGCCAGCCAAAAGTTTTATTTTTTGAAGATCAACTTTGCCATTAGAATTTAAAGGAATACTTGGTATTTCTATGTATCTTCCTGGAACCATATACAATGGAAGTTTAGTTTTCACATAATCATAAATCTCCTCGAAAGAGGGACTAAAGTGGTCTGGAACAAAATAGGCCGTCAAAATATGTTGTTCGGAATCAAAATCTACAACTGCAGCCTTTATATCTCCATGAGAACTTATTGCGTGCTCAATTTCCTCTAATTCTATTCTATATCCATTTAGTTTAATCTGCCTTCCACGTCTTCTTATGTAAACAAGATCCATATCGGTAGATAGACGAACAATATCTCCTGTTTGATATCTTCTACTATGATCCTGATCTCTAATAAAAGAAATATCGGTAAGTTTTTCATTCGTATATCCTCTCGCTAGGCCATCTCCGCCAATAAACAACTCCCCTTCTTCAAGAATGGAACAAAGATTTCCTTCTCCATTTAAGGCAAATAGCTGTGTGTTTGCAATTGGTTTCCCTATTGGAACTGGACCTTTAAGATAAGGCTTTTGATTTTCACATTTAAAAACACAACATCCAACGGTTGCTTCTGTGGGACCATATTCATTGAATATAGAAGGAGAGCATTCTTGATTCATATAGCTATTAATATCTTCATAAAGCAGTTGCTCGCCCCCCAAAACGAGGTTTTTCACTTTTCTATAAATTTCTGTGCTGGATTCACCGTGATGCAATACTCTTAAATGTGAAGGGGTTAATTTGAGAAAGCTAAATGGTTCCGTATCTCTAAGCAAGCTGATAAGATCATTCACCTCTAGACCTTCTGGTAATATATGAAGGGGTTGACCTGCAATTAAAGGTAAAAATAATGCTGTTATTGACATGTCAAAAGCGATCGAAGAGTGCAATACTGTACCGTTTTGAACGTCAGCAATATAATGTTTAAAGCACCATAAAAGATAATTAGCTAAAGCTCGTCTTGGAATGACAACGCCTTTTGGAAGACCTGAGGATCCAGATGTGTAGATCAAATATGCGGCATTTTCATCATTGAGTTCGTATTCTTCTTTCCTCGTATACTCCCATTTCTCCTTATTTTGAAATTCTTCATCAATGTTAAGAAAATTACATGCGTAATCGCAATCTTTGTAAAAGCTGCTCGTTATGACAAAATTGCAAAATGAATCTTTTAAAATATAGTCTATTCTTTCCTTTGGAAACTTTGTTTCTATTGGAACAAATGGGATGCCCGCTTTAACACAGCTCCAAGCTGCGAGTGGAAAATAAATAGACCTATCTAAAAAAATTCCTATCGCCTGATGCTGATTGCTATAATTTTTTAGCAACTTAGCTATATAATTAGTAAAACAATCAAAATCTAAAAAATTTAACTTTTGGCTTCCCTCAATCAAAGCAATTTTATGTTTATTCAAAGGGCTAAAATTTAAAAGATCATTTAATGTTGGCAAAAAATCTGTTTTTGTATCGTTAAAATTTTTCCAAGATTTTTTCTTTTTAAGAGAACAAGATAATTGAATTTCTTTCAAATCACAATCTTCATTTTCACACAAATAATTGAGTATATGTTCCCATTGTTGTGCAAAGTTCACAATCATAGCCTGGCTAAAAAATTGAGTATCATAACTCATTTCAATTTTAATTCTATCTTCAGGCATTAATACAATAGTTAAGGGATATTCTGTTTCAACTATTGATGCGTATTGACTAGATGGTTGAAGGATTCGTTTTTGTGAATCTGAAAGATAAGGAAAATTTTCAAAAACTAAAATATGATCAAATACTTCTCGAGATTTCTCCTTAGAAAAAAGATGGATTTCATTTAAAGAAAGCTGCCCATTAAGCTGAATTTGTGCTGTTCTTAGGTGAGCTTCTTTACAAAGACTTTTAAATGTTTTATTTGCGATTTGTAATCTTAATGGCAAAGTATTAATCAAAACACCTACGATATCTGCTATTCCTTCCAATTCACTCATTCTTCCAGAAAAAGTAATCCCAAAAGCAACATCACTTGTATTTAAATGCTTGTGTAAAAATATGGCCCATGAAGCTTGTATAATAGCATTAAGAGTTACCCCATAGCTTTTAGCTTTTGCCTTAAGCCTATTTGTTAAACTTTGATCAAATACTCCATCCCAATTTTCGTATGTCCTTATATGAGATTTTGGCATTGTCCGCCCGATTTCTGAAATAAATGAGGGGGTATATTTATCTAGATATTTATTCCAAAAACTTTCTAGATGTTCTTTTTTTGAAACATTCAAAAAATTTACATAATCTTTGTATTGTTTTATTGGTTGAGCATCAGTAACAGTTCCTTGACAGAACTCTTTGTAAGTCCTTTCGATAAAATCTAACACAAGTACTGAAGACCACCCGTCTATTATGATATGATGAAGAGTCCAGACTAGATAAATTTTATCACTGTGACAAAGCAAAAATCGCATTAGAGGTGGATTAGCTAAATCAAATCCTTTCTTTTTTTCATTTTCAGAGATAAGATTTAAATCGCTATCATCTGATAGATCAACCTCATTCCAAGGAAGATTGCAATTATATAACGTAAATTGATATGGCTGTTCTTTTTCCCACGAGAATCCATTTCTTAGTATATCAAAATGACTAATAGCGCGAATCCAAGCTTTTTTTAAAAATTCAATATTGACGTTTGCAGAAACTTCAAAAACTCTTTGAATGATGTATCGGTTAGAATCTGCTGACTTCATAGCATTATAAAAAAGTCCATATTGCAAGGGCCCAAGCGAGTATTCATTTTCTCTCGCTAGATGAATAAGTCTCTTCTCGTGATCATGAGCAGAAAATTTTTCAATTAAATTGTTTAAGTTAATTTCAAAATCATTTGAAAATTTAATTACCTCACAATCCAATATTTCATTATCATTATAAAACCAATTTAATTTAATTTTTCCATCGTCAATCCATGAGTTAATATTCAAAAGGAATGGGAGATGGTTTTTTCTGCTGATATCGTTAAGGGAAATATCTGAAATCAATTGAAAATTTGAATAATTCTTTGTTGAAGTTTTCCCAAGAAAATTGAAGCAAACTTTTGGATGAAAATCTTGCGATCTTTCGTCATAAGTTATTTGATGGCGTTTTGAATGGATATTTTCAAGAATTTTATTTAAAGTATCAGATGGATCAAGCTCAATATATGCTGATTCAATATGCGTAAACCATCCAATGGTACTAGAAATATCCAAATGAGCTGGACTTTGCGATCTTCCATGACTTTCAATCGCTATACAACAGTGATTATTTTCTTTGAATGCTAGACATAAAGCTGTTATAATGAAGTCTACAGCTTGAAATGGAGGCAAATGAATATTTATTTGCTGCAACATTTTTACAGTATTTTCTTTTAAGACCTTAGAAATTATTTTGTTAGCGGGTTGAAAATTTTTTGGCGTAAAATAACTTTTGCTTTTAGGTAAAGAATCTATCCATGCTGCATATGTTGTCCCATTCGAATCACCTAATTGTTTTCCCTTAAGAATGTCATCAAATTCTCGAAAAAGTATTTCCCATGAGATCAGGTCAATAATCAAGTGGTGAAAAATAAATAGAATATAAACTGATCTTTCTGTTTCAAGAACAACAACTTTGCCAATGGGTCCAACCATTATATTCAAAGATTCTTGCTCTTGGTTACCTATCAAACGTATCTGTTCAATTTCATTTTCATTTATTTCGAGAGTTCGCTTTCCTATGTCTATTTGCAAAGACGCATTTTCAACTTGAACCCAGGTTTCATTTTTATGTTTAAAATTTAAAAAAAACACTGAATGTCTGGATAACAGGCTTTTGACCGCAGCTTCATAATCCCTTCCTTTATCTGCCTTAATAATTCCACTTTGATTATAATGATCTTGATCGACAAATTCTTGTTCAAAAAACCATCTTTGAATAGGGGATAATGGATATTCTAACTGTTTTTTTTCGATCCTGACAGTACTTTCAATAGCTTTATCAACTATTTGACAATGAGGTTCTAAATCTTCAATTGTAGGATATTCAAAAATATCCTTTAATTGGATATGGATACCATGCTGCTTTGCCTTCCCAATTAAATGAATGCAACTAATTGAATCCCCTCCTAATTCAAAAAAATTATCTTTAATAGAAATATTGCTTTTGCAAAGTACACTTTGCCAGATTTCGCATAATTTTTTTTGAAAGCTTGTTAAGTCTATTATCAGAGGTTGGGCTTTTTTAATAGGATTTGGAAGGGATTGGATATCAATTTTTCCGTTCTTCGTCAGTGGAAAATGCTCTAAACTAACAAATTTTTTCGGGATCATGTATCTGGGTAATTGATCACGAAGGAATTCTAAAAGTTCATCCTCTGAAGGCGTGAAATCTTTCGCGGTAAAATAAGCAATTAAAGATTGATGAGTTTTATCAAAACAAACATATGCATCTTTGATATCTCCATGGAGCTTGAGCGCATGAGAAATTTCACCAAGTTCTACACGATATCCGCTGATTTTTACTTGCTCATCTTTACGCCCTATATAAATTAACTTTTTGCCAGGCAAAAGTTTGACTAAATCTCCTGTCTTGTAAAGCCTATATGTTTTGTTAAGTTTTAAAATTGTTTTATTCAGAAATTTTGCGTTAGTTTGCGAACTGTCTTCAAGATACCCATGTGCCAAACATTCTCCTGCAATAAACAATTCGCCAGCGACTCCTAATGGTACAGGTTCAAAGCTTTCATTCAAGATAAATAAATGTGTATTCGGTATTGGAAGCCCAATAGGAACAGGTCCATTTTCAATTTCAAAAATTTCAAAAACAGAGCACCCTACTGTGGCTTCTGTAGGACCATATTCATTAAAAATTCGCATACTTTCGGAAACATCTTTCCAAAAAACTACGTCTTCATAAAAAAGCGGCTCTCCCCCTATAATAAGATTATTAACTTTGTCTTTAAGAGATCTTTCATCAAGCTCTTCTTTAATAATTTTCAAATGAGACGGGGTAAGCTTTAAAAAGTTAAATTTTTTACCACTTTTTAAAATATTTAATAAAGATAAAATGGGATTTTCATCGGGTATGATAGTTATTTTTTGCCCTAGCAAAATGGGACAAAATATACTTGTAACCGACATATCATAAGATAAAGAAGAATGGAGAACTGTTCCCTCATTCAAGCCCGTAAAATAAGTTGATAAACACCAATTCAAATAACTATATAAAGATTGCTTTTTTATTAAAACGCCTTTTGGATTACCAGTAGAACCTGAAGTATAAATGCAATAGGCAAATTCGCTTGAATTTGAACTTTCAAGTTCCGTATTAGAACTCCACTGCTCCTCTTTATCAATTAAGATGGTTTCTATTGAAGAAAAAGTATTTTGGTTGTTCGATGAGGTAATCACATACTTTGCTTTCGAGTTATCTATGATATACTTCACTCTTGCTTTCGGATCATGCACATCCAAAGGAATATAAGCGTTTCCAGATTTTAATACCCCTAAGATGCTCACAATAAATTCTAATGACCTTTCAAGATAAATACCGATAAAATCACCTGAGTGTTTTTTTGATTGAATGTGTTTTGCAAGCCTCTCACTTTTATCATTCAATTCTTCAAAGGTCATCTGCTTGTAACCATCGTCTAAAGCAATTTTTTTTGAAAATTGCTGTAAACTATCTTTAAGAGCCGTAACCAGATCATTCATAATAAAAAACTCATTTCTTGTAGTTCAAAGTCATAATTTTTAAGATTTTTAGAAGGGCAATCAAGCACATCTCGTAAGAGATGAATAAAATGTGAAGACCATTTTTCTATTGTCTCTTTTAAAAACAGTTCTTCTGCATATTCAAAAATGAAAGAAAGCTCATTATCGCGTTCTTCCACGATAAGCATGAGATCAAATTTAGCATACAAAGAAGGGACTGAAAAATGGCTAAAAGTCGTACCCATGAAATCTAAAGTTTTATAATCGCCTTGATTTTCAAAGACATACCATACTTGGATCAATGGGGTAATATGTGGCAATCTAGGGATTTCAAGAAGTTTTATAATTTGATCTAATTGTAAATCCTTATTCTCCTCAACTTCCAATACAGATTCTCTCACATTTATCATCAAATCCTGAAAATTTTGGATACGATCAAAAAAAGTTCTTATAGGTAAAGAATTAATAAAATAACCCATAACTTTATTCCAATCCTCTGACCTACGTAGAGTAAAGGGGGTCCCTACAATCACATCATTTTGCATTGTAATTTTATTCAAAAAAAACTGAAAAAATGATAGACAAGTAATGTTTAAGGTCATTTTAAATTGGCTGGATAGTTTTTTTATTTTTTGGGTTTGTTCTTTTCCAAGCATAAATTGATGTCGATTCGCTCTATAAGGCTGCTTTACTCTAGGACAGTCCAAAGGTAGCTCTAAAATAGGGACACAATTATCTAAATAATTTTTCCAAAAATTTTGAAGCTCAAGTTTTTTTTCTTCGGCGATGTAATGATTTTGAAAAGCAATATAGTCTCTGTAGACAATGGATTGTTTTAATGGTTGAGCACTTTGGTTGTAGAACTCATTTAAATCATTAATAAAAATATTAATTGATTTACCATCCATAATGATATGATGAAAAACAAAAAGAAGAATTTTGTCATCCATTCCATCAATCAAAAAACAACGAATCAAGATTTCGTTTTCCATTTCAAAGGGGATTGCCGATAATTTTTGACAAATTTCTCTTAAATTCTCTCCTTTTTTCAGACAAATTTTTTGAACTTGAAGTTTGCAATACTGAGAATGAAGAATTTCTTGTCTTGGAGAGCCATCCTCAGAAAATATCCTCACTCTAAAATTTTCATGACGCTCAATCACCTTTGCTAAGGATAATTCTAAAGCGGAAATATTTAATGCATTTGATACTTCAAATGCTAAAGGCACATTGTAAACCCCTCGTTGTTCAAATAATACTTCCAAAATCCATAATCGATTTTGAGCACTTGTTAAATCCACAGTGTCATCTAGAACTTTTTTGATTGGATGTGAAGTTAAACGATCTTGATTCTGATGTTTTTTTATTAAATTGCCTATTGATCTTGCTGTTGAGGCATCAAACAAGTCTTTCAATAATAGATTTACTTTAAAACGTTCATTAAGCTGAAAAAGCAGTTGACCTGCTAGTAAGGAATGGCCTCCATTATCAAAAAAGTCACTATCATATGAAATTGCATTTGACCCTAATACCTCTTTAAATAGGGATGTAATTTCATTTAAAATTGGATCTTCCTCTTGAAATTCTTGCTGAGGCTGGCTGACTGGTAAGGGTAATTTGCCATAGTCTATCTTTCCATTTTTTGTTAGAGGTATTTTATCAATGGAAAGAACATCTTGCGGTATCATAAAAGCCGGAAGTGTTTTTTTCAAAATCAATTTAAGAGTATGCAAAATATCTTTATGCTTACCAAATGATGCATTAAGGACAACATAAGCATATAAAATTTTCTGATTTTCTGCTTTTTCAAATAACCTTATCATCGCTTTTTCAACTAAAGGTTGTTCACTTAAAATAGAAATAATCTCACTTGTATCAACTCGAAAACCTCGAATTTTATATTGGTTATCTGCTCTTCCAATAAATTCAATGCTTCCATGGTGGTAACGCACCAGATCACCTGTTTTATATAACCTAGGAGCATTAGTTTTATCATTTGAAAAAGCATGAATAACAAATTGTTCACTCGTTAAACTAGCGTCTTTTAGGTACCCTCGAGCTAAGCAATCCCCTCCTATGTGAAGTTCTCCTATCACTCCCTCTGGAACAAGCTCTCCAAGTGAATCTAAAATATAAGTTTGAATGTTTGGTAAAGCTTTTCCTATATCAGTATGAGATTGATGCGAATGCATCCGTTTCATCGTACAGCCGATTGTGCATTCTGTAGGACCATAGCCATTATATAAGAGACATTTTTCCGACCAATATTCAACTGTTTTTTTGGAGCATACATCTCCAATTACCATCATAACTTGTACACTGGGGATTTCTTGCTTTGGTAATAGCTCCAAAGCTCCAGCGGGAATATTAAAATTGTTAATTTTGAATTCATTCAAAGTATCAGCAAGTATATTTCCAGGAACAAGATAACTTTTTTCTCTCATAATAAGAGTTGCCCCGAGCGACAAAGCTCCAATCCAGTCCCAAATGGAAGCATCAAAGGTTGTGGAAGCTAATTGAAGAATACGAGTACCTGGCCGAATTTTTAAATTTTCAGCTTTGGTAACTGATCCAACAAGATTGCATAATCCAACATGCTCAATTAAAACACCTTTAGGCTTTCCTGTGGATCCAGAGGTGTAAATCACATATGCAAGATTTCTTTCTGAAATTGGGAAATCAACATTACTTTCTTTTTCCAAGTCGATCGTTTCAAATTCAGTTTCGTAAAAATTAGAATCAATAATAAGCTCAAGATTGGTTTCTTCTATAATATAGTCAATACGTTCTTTGGGAAAGCTTGGATCCAAAGGAATGAAACATCCACCAGCTTTAAGTACTGCTAAAAGAGCGATTATCTGCTCTATGGATCTCTCCATACATATTCCAACAAATGTTTCTAACGTAACCCCTTTTTTTATAAGACGATACGCTAATTGATTAGATCGTACATTAAGCATGTGGTAAGTAATCGATTTATCTTCATAAACTAGAGCAATAGCATCTGGCTGTAAACGCACATTTTCTTCAAAGAAAGCATGGATATATTTTTTAGGATATGGAACAGAATTATTGTTCATTGTTAGCAATAGTTTTTTCTTTTCATCTTCTTTAAGAAGACAACTAAAACATATGGGATTTGCTGGATTTTTAATTAACTGATTAAATAGAAACTCAGTGCGATGAAGTAAATCTATAACGGTTTTTTCTTCAAACAAATCTTGTGCATAATGTATTTCAAGGCCATATCCTGAAGTTTTTTCTTTTATAATAAAGATAAGATCAAATGCGGAAAAATTTGTATGGCATGCTAGAGGAATAAAAGAAGCATTCCCGATCTTTAAATTAATATTTTGTCTTTCTTCAAACACAAACATAACCTGAAAAAGAGGATGAATAGTGGAATTATTATTCCCATTCATATTTCTGATTATATGTGATAAGGGCACTTGCGCATGCTCTAAAAGATCTGGAAATGAGGCTTTGAAATTTTCAAAAACATCTAAAAATGAAGTCTTCAAATTAAAATGCATTCGCAATGGAATGACGTTGACAAAACAGCCAAGAATATCTTCAAACTCTCGTCTATGTCTCATTGATACAGGAGTGCCTGCCACAATATCATTTTGATAAGTATGCCGATATAAACTCGAAAAAAATAAACTTAAAAATACCAAAAAAGGTGTTGATTTTGCATTCGTAGCAAAACGCTCGACTGTTGAAGAAATAGAGGCATCTAGCAAAATGGAGCAGATAGACATTTTAAGAGAAGGATTTTGAGGTCTTTGTTTGTCCAAGGGTAGTTTGAGAAGATCTGTTGTACTTTCTAAATATTCTTTCCAAAAATTTAAACCGGCTTCTTGCTTATCGTGCCAAGCTTGGCTTCTTTGCCATTTAACATAATCAGCATATTGAAAAAATTGTTTAGCTTTGCTAATGCCAGTACTTAAAAACTCATTTAATTCTTTAAAAAAAATATAAAATGACCTCCTATCTATCCCAACATGATGAAAAGTATATTGTAGCAAATATGTATTTTGATCAATTTGGCTCTGCAGCAATCTTATTGGGGGCTCAGTTGTTAAATCAAATAAACGAGATGCCTCCTGAAAAGATAGCTCCTCAACATTTACAGATATGGATTCTTTATATGGTAGCGGTCCATTGTAAGGCTTCAAGAACGTACCATTAGAATGTTCTTCAAGCACGGAATTTAAAGAGTCGTGTTTCTTTAACATTTCTTTAAACGCTTCTTTAGCAATTCCTTTGTCCATATTCTTTACAATAAAAGGAAAAGAAATGTTATAAATAGGCAAATGGGGATATAGCTTTTGCATAAACAACATCCCTTTTTGTTCTTCTGATAGCTCTCCCTTATATTCACAAGAAAATGGCAAATAGACCTTAAAGTATTTATTTTGAATATAATCTTGAAAGGATTCTATTGTTGGATATTGAAATAAAATACCTGCTGGTAATTCGATATTTAATTTCTCAGCCAACAAATTTCTTAGCCTGATAGCATTTAGAGAATGCCCTCCAATGTTAAAAAAGTTATCTTTTGGACTAATTTCCTCTTGTCCCAACACTTCAGACCACATTTGGGCAATTTTTTTTTCAAATTCTGTCTTAGGAGGCAGAGATTGTTCTTTTTTTTCTAATAGTTCATTCGGTAAAGGTAGTTTGGAGAAATCAATTTTTTTATTAGGGGTTAAGGGGAATTTTTCTAAAATAATCAACCTGTTAGGACTCATGTATTTTGGCAAAGTACTTAACAATAAGTCTTTTAGTTTTACTTCGAGCGCTTCTACAGTAAAATTTAAAGGCTTATTGGGTTCGATATAAGCAATAACTTCTTGAAAGCCTCCAAAATCAATATAAGTCGAAACATGAGCATAATGAACATACTCACATTGTCGGATAACATTTTCGATCTCGTCCAGCTCAATCCTATGACCGTGTATTTTAACTTGTCTATCTTCTCTTCCTAAACAAACGATCTCTTTATTTTTGTTGATAAATCCTTTGTCACCCGTCTTATAAACAACGACGAAGCTTTCAGATAGAGGAAAAGGATTACAAACAAACTTTTCCGCGCTTAGGCTGGGATTATAAAGATAGCCTTCTCCAACGCTGTTCCCTCCAATTACAATTTCTCCAATAGACCCTGGTGGTTGTATCTGTCCAAATGAGTCTAAAACAAGTATACTTGTATTTCCTATGGGGATTCCTGCTGAGATAGACTCATTTTCTTGTATTCTTTTGCAAGATGACCAGATTGTAGTTTCAGTAGGTCCATACATATTCCAGAAACTTTTTCCCATCTTAACTAACTTGTTTGCTAGACTCTGATCAAGTTTTTCTCCTCCACAGAGCAAATTCAAACCTACATTTTCAGTAAAACCACTCTCCAATAAAAGTCTCCAATTGCTAGGAGTAGCTTGTAAATAATTAATTTGAAAATCATTAATTAACTCATTTATAAATTCCCCGTCCTTATGCTCTTTGTTATCCGGAATCACCACAGTTCCTCCCGCGATTAAGGGAGAAAGCATTTCTAAAAGAAAAATATCAAATGAAACCATTGTATTGAGTAAAAAAGAAGAATTAGCATTTACTCCAAGAGTCTTGTTTAAATGAATAAGAGCATTTGCTAGATTGCCGCGAGTCAAAACCACGCCTTTTGGCTCTCCTGTAGATCCAGAAGTGAAAATCGTATAAGCCTTAAAAGAGTTCGGTATTTCCAAAAAATCTACATGGTCATTGCTCTTTAATGAAGATTCAATCGCTTTTTGAGTTAAAATGAAACATTCCTCCATTTCCCCCGGCGTGTGGCTAATCAAAGCAAGAGCTTTTGATTGACGTATCATTAAATTGGTTCTAACTTTGGGGATGCTCGTATCAATAGGTAAAAAACACATCCCTGCTTTCATAAGTCCGAGGATTAACTCTATAAAAAAAATGGATGGGGATAAAGAGACGGCAATGACTGATTGAAGAGGAAAAGATTTAAAAAAATAAGCCGCAAGTTCATCAGAACGTTTGTTTAAATAACTATATGTATAATTACCATTTTGATCTATTACCGCAATCTTATCGGAAGATAGTTTTGTTATATTTTTAACCATTGTTTCAACAGCTTTTATGGTTTCCGAAGAAATATGAGTCATCTGCCCAACAAATTCTTTCTCTTCTTCCTCTTGCAAAAGTTTTACATCAGCTAGCATCACACTATTATTTGAAAATAAGTGGTCAAGGAATATTTGTAATCGTTCTAGCAAGCCTGTTATTGTAGTTTCCTCAAATAGTTCAGAAGAATATTCAATCTCAATAGACAAGTTGCCTTTAGCGGATTTCACCAAGAAAGAAAGATCAAATTTAGAATAAGGGTTTTTAATTTCGTAGCGTTTGGTTAAAATTCCGTCAAACTCTAGTTCCACCCTATCCTCGGCTTCTTCAACTGAAAACCAAACTTGAAAAATAGGATTCATATTCAGTTGGTTTGTTTTAGAAATTGCTCTAACAATCGAATCAAAACTAACTCCATGATTGTTCTTCAATTCATAAAACAACTTTCTATATTCATTATAAGTATCTTTGAAAGATTGCAAAGGTTTGTAAACAGAGCGAACTGGAAGAGCATTGACAAAGTAACCAACAATCTCATCAAACTCTTTATTACTCCTTAATGTGGAAGGAATACCGATATTGAGATCATTTTGTCCTGTCCACTTATGTAAAAATACCTGTACAGCAGCCAACATAGTAGAAAATAATGTTCCTTTTTCTCTTTGCAAGAAAGAATAGATCTTCGCACTTAGCCCTTTAGGAAGTTCAATACGGCATTGATTCCCTAGATATGATAGTTTTTCTGGTCGGAGATAGTCATAGGGTAAAGATATAGAGGAAGAGGCGTCTTTAAGGTATTTTTTCCAAAAGTTAAGATCTCCTTCAGCTCTGTCTATACTATCACTGTACAAATTTTTAATTTTTTCTTCACAATTATTTAAAAGCTTTAAGGAACCATAATGTTGGCTCAAATTTTTATATAAAATTTGTAAAGACCATTCGTCAGCAATTAAGTGGTGCACAGTAAAGAGAAGAAATAGAGCTCCATTCACACTGAAAAGCTGTGTTCTGAATAATGGGCCCTTATATAATTCAAATGGTTGAAGAGCAGCCTGATTAATTTCATCTCGACTAGCTACTGACTGTATTCCCAAATCAGGAAAAATTTTATCCACAGGCTGGATTTCAAAAAAATATTCATTTTTACTTTTTACCAGTTTCGCTCTAAGAAAAAATTGTTCTTCCAGAACTGATCTGAGAGACTCTTCAAAAAGATTAATTTTAAAAATGCCTTCAATTTCAAATGCGGAAAAAAGATTATACAAACCGGGTGCTGCTTGCACTTCCTCAAGAAAAACTAATTGTTTTTGGCCTGATGATAAAGGAATAGTGTTTGATGAATACTTTAGATCCGCTTTTATAATTTCATATTGCTCTAAGGTTTTTCTTTCTGCTATTAGTTCAGACAATTTTCGAATAGTTTGTAACACAAAAAATTCAGAAAACTTTAATTGCACAGAATATAGAGAGTTAACGGACATTAAAATCTTTACGCATTTAATCGAATTTCCGTCTAAATGGATAAATGCATCATCGATACCAATTTGGTTGTAGCCTAAAACCTGTTCCCAAATTAAACAAAGCTTTTTTTGAATTTCAGTTTCTGGAGGAGAATAATTTTCTCGGGGAACGACAGGATTATAAAGTTCATTACGTAGAGCTGAGCGATCTAATTTTCCCGATTGACTAACAGGAAATTTTTCCAAAAAAATAAATTCACCAGGAACAGCAAATAAAGGGAGTTTTTTAATTAAGTATTTCCGCAATGCAAGAGATTCCTGCTCAAAATCTTTTGAATTTGCATCTATGATAACAAATGCAGATAGCTTTTCTTCTAAAGGCAACACAATGGCATCTAGCACCCGCGAATGTTCTTTAAGAAAATCTTCAATCTCATTTAAATTGACTCTAAAACCATGTATTTTGATTTGAAAATCTTTACGACCTACATATTCGACTAATCCTTCCTGGTTCAGTTTGACCAAATCTCCGGTTTTATATAGCTTGCTTGAATATTGATAAGAGCTTTCAAACGGATTTTTTACAAATTTGCAGGATGTTAAATTTTCATCGTTAAAGTACCCCCTTACAAGGCGGGGGCCTGTAATACAAAGCTCACCTATACATCCTTTCTCGACAGGGTTTAAATTATCGTCTAAAATATAAATTGTTGTATTGGGACAAGGTTTTCCAACAGGAATTTTTTGATCTGTTAAATGGTTTTCTAAAACTTCGTGAAAAAGAAATGATGAAGCTTCCGAAGCACCCATTCGATTAATTAATCGAACATTGCTTTTAAAACCACCCGAAGAGAAAAACTTAAAAGCTGTTTCTCGATCTAAAATTTCTCCACTTAAATCCCATAAATTTAAGTTAGGCAATAGCGCTAGCAAATTTGGGTATTGGAAAAGCAACAACTTCAGATAAGAAGGCACTAATTCAATGCGTGATACTTTGTAAAAGTTCAATAACTTTACAAAACTCACACAATCTTTCAGATCATTTTCCTCGGGGATGACTAAAGGAATTCCTTTGGCAAGTGGTCCAAACATTGCCCATAATGATTCGATGGTCCCTAAAGCAGCAGCGAACACACATACCTCGTTAAATTGAAAAGGAAAATCTTTCCAAGACCATGTAAAACGAGCCAGAATGTTTAGATATTCACCTAAAACTCCCTTAGGCTTTCCAGTAGTTCCTGAGCTATAAATCAAATAAGCAAGATCGTGCCTTGATTGTTCTAAATTCAAATTTTGAGGCATATAACTAGTACTATTTACTTGGATATCTTCTACAAAAAAAATGGGGGTAGTATGGGAGAATAGCGCATTATAATTTTTGCTTGTAATGACAAGCTTTGGTGAAATATCCTCTAAAAGCATATTGATACGAGCTTTTGGCCAATTAGGATCTACAGGAACAAATATCGCACGGGATTTAAAAATAGATAGTGTTGATATGACTAAAAAAGGGCTTTTCTCTAGGCAGATAACGATTCTATCACCCTTTCCAACATCTCGTTTGTCAATTAAAAAGCGAGCAAAACAATTGCTAAGGTCATTTATTTCCTGAAAAGTTTTTGATTGGCCCGAGTGATGTATTGCTATATTATTTGGAGATTGGGAAACTTGCTTTTCAATTAACAAGTTAATTGTTTCTTCTTCTGGAAAATCGTGGCAGCTGGTAGATGTCAGAATGGATAAATTTGAAGCTAACTGCATTTTGCACCTATAATTAAAGACCAATTTCCAAAATAGTTGACTACCTCAATTTCACCAAAACCAGCTGTTTTTAGCAGTTCAACAATTTCAAGCTTGCTAAATTGCTGCCCCTCTGTCCAATAAAGCATTTTTATGTTATAAGCTGCTGTAAGCTCCGGACCTGTCTTGTCATCGTTAAAAAGCATTTCATTAAGAATGATGCGACCGCCTTTCTTCAGAGACTCATAACTTTTCTTTGCAAGAAATAGACATTTTTCAGGATTCCAATCGTGAAAAATGTCTGAATAAAAGTGGATAGATCCTTCGGGAAAGGGGTCCTCCCACATATTTATGGGATAACCTATAATGCGATCTTCTAACTTATTTTTTTTTAGATTCTCTAAAGCATAAATTAAGATTTCTTTGAAATCACATAAAATAGCTTTAATAGGATGGGCTTGGCAAACCGAAATTGCATGTACACCAGATCCACAACCAATATCGATCAATACATCTTGCTCTGTCGTTTTGAGGTATTGCGGCCATGAATGGGCAGAATTGTAACTTTTACGATGCATGGAATTTGTAAAACTTCTACCATGCTCTTCTTTTTTATTAGATTCAAATAAATGTTCACCTAAATAAACTTGTGGCTTATTTGTTTTGACAGCCATTTCGATGGCTTTTAAGGTGAATTGATCACTTTGATCATTATAGAGATCAAAAACATCCCCGAAATAACTAGGACTATTTTGACTTAAATATAGCCTTCCAATACTACTCAAAGTGTAATATCCATGATTACAGCTAACAAGATTGAAAGCTCCCGCGGCAGATAAAACGGCTTGTGCTGGTCTCAATTCAATGTTTAGCCGTTGAGCTATTTCTTCAATAGGCAGAGATTCTTTTTCAAGTAAATGGAATAATCCTATTTTATGGGCTGTTAAAACAGCATAACCGATAAAAATAGATCCTGTAATCTTATGCAACATCTCATCGCTCTCATAGCTAATAAGCATCTCAATATCCTTTCAAATTATCTTTGATTCCTATAAATTTCTTGACATTATTAGGACGAATGAAAAAATATGTCAAGAGATTCATAAAAATTTAGAGGAATAAATTCATGAAAACAGAAAAAAATATTACCTGTCTTGCGGTTGTTCAAATCATTCCTGATAAAAAAAAACAGCTAATCCAAGCCCTAAATCAAGTCAAAGCAGAAAGCTTCCAGGTAGCGGGATGCATAGACTATCAGGTTTTGGTGGATGAAAATCAGCCTAATATTCTGCTTATAAGGAGTGTATATAAATCCAAACAACATTTTGACAAGCACTTTGAGACAAACCAAATGCAGTGGTTTATGAAAGAAATTAAGCCTTTAACTTGTATCAAGATTAATCATGATTTGTACGAAGAAGCTTTCGTTTAGTCTATTAAAATCAAATAAAAATTGCAATGACATCGGATAGGAGGCGAAATGCAAACAAACATGACTTCATCAAATTTTGTACATGAAGAATGGAAACGAATTAAAATTTATCACGGCTCAAAATCTACCTGCCTCAAAGAATGGATTAGCGGCATGAAAAGTAGCTTAATTCAGGAAATGACAAATTCTGGAGGAATCCTATTAAGAGGTTTTCCCTTTGATTCAATGTCGGCCTTCGACGATGCATTAGACCTCATCTATCCAAAAAGATTGAATTATATCTATCGCTCAACTCCAAGAAAAGAACTAGGGAAAAAAATTTATACAACAACCGAATACCCTGCGCATAAAACAATTCCTCAGCATAATGAGAACTCCTATTCAAATGCCTGGCCTGCATATATTATTTTTTATTGCTCTATTCCTTCGCCTGTAGGAGGAAGAACGCCTTTAACCGATAGCCGAATGATATTGCAAGAGCTCCCTTCCGATATTATAGAAAAATTTGAACGTTTAAAAGTAATGTACATTAGAAATTACACTTACGGCATAGATTTAAGCTGGCAAGAGGTATTTCAAACGGATGACAAAAAGCAAGTTGAAAAGTATTGTGACGAAAATCAAATTAAGTACTCCTGGAGCTCAAGCGGACCTGAATTAACAACAAAACAAACTTGTCAATCCACTTTTAGCCATCCCACAACAAAGGAAAAAGTTTGGTTTAATCAAGCTCATTTATTTCATCCAAGCAATTTAGACGAAAACGAAAGATCTTCATTAGCAAATATTTTAAAACCACATGAATTTCCCAGAAATGCGGTTTATGGCAATGGAGAAGAAATTGAACCAGAGGTTTTGCAGTTAATTAACAAAGCTTATAATAAACATCTGTTTTCATTTCAGTGGCAAAAAGGAGACGTTTTATTTTTAGATAATGTTTTAACAACACATGGGAGAGAACCTTTCCAAGGTACCAGAAAAATTGCTGCTGCCATGGTATAAAACATGAAAGATATTCCAAATTTAAATCAAGCCATCATTGTAGGGGGGGGAATTAGTGGCCTTTCCCTCAGTTTAATTCTTGCTCAACATGGCATTAATGTTACTCTACTAGAAAAAGATTCTGAACACCTCCAGAATCAAGAAGACGAACGCTCAGCAAATTTTACTGTGACAAATAGAGGTCTTATCCTGCTAGAAAAATTAGGAATTCGCCAACAAGTTCTTGAAAATAGTATTGAATTAACACACCGGGTTATTCATCATCAAAAACAAACTATTTACCAAAAATATGGCTCAGATTCTTTAGATCATCCCAGATCAATTCGAAGGTCAGACCTATTACAAATTCTTAAAAATAAGACTGTAAACGCTAAGAATTTGGCTGTTCGACACAACTCGTGCGTAACAGATTTAAATAAAAATGATACCACGGTAACGATTAGGCATTCTAACACCTTAGAAACATTGAAAGGTGACATCATTATTGGCGCCGATGGAGCATTCTCGGTTGTTCGTCGATACATAACACAAGGACATTTAATCGATACTAAAATTCACTATTTTGATTGGGTCTATAAAAAACTAGTCTTTTCTCCTTCAGAAGCGAAGAGCTTAAATCTTTCTTTAAATGGGCTCCATGTATGGCCTAGGAAAGATGGCATTCTATTTGGTTTGCCAAATCTTGATGGCAGTGTGGCCTGTATTTTTTGTACGAAATTTAATAAGAATATGGACCTGCAGGGAGAATTTTCCAACAGCTACGTATTAAACACTTTTAAAAGCCTTTTTCCTTCTTTTAAAGATTTTTCCTATTTATTGAATTCTTTTAATCAAGCCAAAATTTGTGGATTAATTAACATCGAAATATCAAAATTTCATTACAGAGAAAAAGTCGTTTTAGTTGGCGATGCGTGCCACGCTGTTTTTCCATTCTATGGTCAAGGAATGAATGCGGCATTAGAAGATTGCTTAGCCTTGACAGCATCTTTAAAAAAATACGACTTTTGCCTCCATCCAGATGCATTTATTCATTACAATGAGACTCAAAAAAAAAGTGCCGATGCTTTGCAACATTTAAGCACTCAACATTTTTTTGAATTAAGAGATCAAGCAGACACCGCTTGGTATGAAGCTAAAGCCAAAGTTTCAAGAGTACTCGAAAAATTATTTCCCAATATTTGGAAGAATGAATATAGCCTCATTGTGCGTGGAGAACTCACCTATGATGCGGCCTTAAAAAAGATTAAAAGGCAAAAACTATATAAATGGATTTTTTTGATAAAATTATTTGAGTATTGCTTAGTTCCTTTGATTTTCTTCAAAAGAAAAAAATTAATACTGGCAGAATTCAGGAGGCAAAAATGATTTCTCATGAAATGCTTAAAAATGGAATTCATTACTATGATTCTTACAGATACGATGAAGCAATAGCCTTTTTTCTATCTTTGAAGCAATCTGAAACAGACCGACTTAAAATGGCTATTTTAAATCTCTGGATAGGAAAATGCTATTTTCAAAAAAAAGAAGATCCAGATTATAGTTATTCTTCGAATATCGAAGCCTATGAAATCAAATTTCATCAGTTTCATCCAACAAATAGCATCCTATATAAGCCAAAAAGATTATTTCATAAAGCAAAGTTTTTTTTTGATTGTGCAATTTTTTGCAATTCCAACTGCTCTGAAGCATATTTTTGGAAAGGTTTAATCCTTCAACATAAAGGAAAAATAACTAAAGCTTATACTTGCTTTGCTAAAGCCACACTTTTAGCACCCCAAAATAAATTCGCTAAATATAGAAGAACTTGCTCCAAATTATTTGCCACATATAAGGATTTACCTTTCTTAGAAACAAGACCGTTAGGTTCAATTAGCTTAAAAGAAGCCATTGAATTATGCGCATCAAAAGATGCTTATACGCGCTTTGAAGCATGTCAAAGAATTTTTCAAGAAAAAAAGCATCCTCATCAGTTATCCAGCATAAAAAATGCAATAACCCCTTTGGCGGGTAAAAGAACACTCTTTTTCTATTTACCTTTTCAAGGCGATGCGGATCATCGGATAAGAGAAATTTCTCGGAATATTTTGGAAAGTCTCAAAGAAAAGAATGAAAATAGCTTTTTTAGCCTTCTTACAACTTAAATAGGAGAATGATATGAGCATCAATGAAATGGACATAACTTATCAAGTGGTTATGAATAGTGAAGAGCAGTATTCCATATGGCCAACTTATAAAGAAGTGCCCCAAGGTTGGAATAATGTAGGGAAGCAAGGTACAAAACAAGAATGCCTCGATTTTATTAGTAACACATGGGTTGATATGAGACCACTTTCTGTAAGAAAATGGTTGGAAGAAAATGGAGAAAAAATCGCTGCACATCGCTTAAAGATAACTGGAGATCTGAACAAAGAAAATAGTACTAAAAAATTTTCAAGCCCTACAGTTGAATTTCTTTGTGAGAGGAAACAAGTCGTGTGTATTCTTGAAAAATCACCAATTGATTTTCAAAATTCCATTAACAAAGGATTTGTTTATTTTAACTTCCCCAATACTAAAGGCGGAACATCTGTGAGAGTAAGAATAGATAATGCGGTTGCAGATTCTTCTGATTCTATGCATTTAGAAGGTTCATTCATATTGGATTATGTACATTTAAAATGTATTGCTGAAGTTTCTCTATCAAATTTAAAAGGCTCTGCATTTTTGCATATTCAAAAAATCAATAACTAAGGTGCTGTTTTTCATCATATTCGTACATTTTTATGTTAAAAGAAGGCGAGGCTATGGCAACCGCTCCCACATATTCTTTGTATCCAATATCTACTTTATGTATACAAAATTGGTTATCTTTAATATTTACAAATTTAGGATATTCTAAAGGATTAAAAGGAATTTCAACCTCATTTGGGGATATATAGAAACCAGTTCCCAATGCCTTCAAAATAGCTTCTTTACATGCCCATGCATTATAAAAAGCTCTTTTTTTAGAAGAGCTTTTTATGGTCGTATAAGTTTTTTTCTCCAAATTAGAAAATATATACTCTTCAACCTCTGCACAGATGAAATTCTCTTTTATTAATTCAATATCTATTCCAATTTCCATCAACTTTGCAAATCCATAAACAACCATATTTCCTGAATGAGAAAGGTTGAATTGCAAACTTTCACCATTATCTATGTAAGGCTTTCCCCAGCTTCCATAACGAAAATAGATTTGATCATTTTTTATACTCAAGTACTGGGTAAGCAATCTACGCAAGATCCCTCGGGTAACCACGTACTGTTTTTTCAAATAATCAAAAGCAAACTGGCTGGCTCTAAATTTTTCCTGTTCATCAAGTAGGTTATAGTAAATATTTGGCTCTAGAATTTTATCTAGATTTACGATCCAAATTTGCACTTCATTACGATTGAGTTGGACTAGCATGTAAACAACTATTCGTTACAGAGTCATTTTTTTTATGGTCTCTAGGATTATTTCCACATCATCCTGTGATATATGATAATGTATAGCAGCTCTAATTCTCCCACCGAGGCAGCTCATCCTTATTGAATGTTGTTTTAGCTCAGCTAAAAACTCATGATTCGTTTTTTCGGTTTCTTTTAATTCAAAGTAGACCATGTTAGTCTCTACTTCATTTAGATCACAGTGTATCCCCTTTATCTTAGTTAATCCAGCAGCTAACTGCTTAGCAAGCTTATGATCTTCTGAAAGCCTAGGAATCATTTCTTCTAAGGCAACTAAGCCGGCTGCTCCTAGATAGCCAATTTGGCGCATTCCTCCTCCTAGCATTTTTCTAAGTCGTCGCACTTCATCGATGAAAGATGCCGACCCTACAACAACAGAACCAGCTGGAGCCGCAAGACTTTTTGACAAACAAAATTGCACAGAATCGGCAAATGAAGCTATTTGTAGTGCAGAAATACCCAAAGCAATTGATGCATTAAAAATCCTTGCCCCATCCATATGGATACTTAAATGATTTTTTTTAGAAAAATTGTAAACATCTTTTAAATAGCTTAAAGGTAAAACCCGTCCTCCTCTTAAATTGTGTGGATTTTCTATACAGATAAGCCTGGTTCTGGCAAATTGGAAATCGCTCAAATCCTTTAGGGAATTTTCTAAATTTTTAACACTTAAGGTTCCATCTTGTTCTGTTTTAACAGGATGATAAGCAACCCCTCCAAGTACGCTTGCACCTCCTGCTTCAAACAAAAAAATATCACTTTCATCACCAACTAATGCTTCATAACCTCTTGGACAATGGGCCAAAATAGAGGTCAGATTCGCCATAGTCCCACTTGGTAGAAAACAGGCATTTTCTTTACCTAAAATCTCGGCGGATCTCTTTTCAAGAGCATTAATCGTTGGGTCTTCTCCGTAAACATCATCTCCTGTAATGGCGTGCTGCATTGCATAAATCATAGAAGGTGTGGGTTGAGTTACTGTGTCACTGATCAAATCTATTTCTTTTTTTTTCATTATGCTTTCACCTTAGCTTTTTAAGATTAGTAAGAGAGCAAAAATGCACATCGAGATCCCTGTAACCATTTCGAGAAACCTCATGTTAAATTTTTCAAAAAAAACCTTTTTACTATAAGACACCAAAAAAGCTAGCCCGATAAACCACATCGAGTTTAAAAATGCGATCATTCCAACAAAAATGAGAATTCCATAATAAGCATTAAAATCTTCCAAATAGCTAGGCCCTAAACTTAAGTAAAACAAACCAATATAGGGATTAAATAAATCTAGAAAAAATCCCGATTGAAAGGCTGAAAAGCCATGAAAGATCTCATTCTCCTCGTCGTTATTATCTAAGCTGCATTTGGTTTTTCTTAAAGCAGTATAAACGAGAGTTATTCCAAAGTAGCTAATATAAAAAGCACCTAAAACTTTTATCATCCAAAAATATTGGCTAAAACTTGCAATCAAGGTATTGGCAGCTAAAGTCGCAAATATAGCATGCAAAGTAATTGCAGAAGCTATCCCCAAAGAAGATAAAGCTCCAAACTTCAAACCAAACTTCAATGTGTTTCTAAAAATCAAAGCTGTGTTCGCCCCTGGAATGATAAACACCAATAAATGAACAAATGCTAACGATAATGCTTTTTGTAAAGCCATGCCTCAAATCCTAAATTTAAACTAATTCAACCTTTTTCACTTGAATATCCCACATTTTTTTATAAACCCCATCTAGAGCAAGGAGAGTTTGATGATTACCATGCTCTACTAGGTGTCCTTCGTTTAACACAAATATCTTATCGCAATGCATGACGTGAGAGAACTTATGAGCAATAATAATAGTCGTTTTATCTCTGCAAAAGTGATCAAGATATTCTAATATTCTAGCTTCCGAATGAGAATCTAAAGAAGAAGTGACTTCGTCAAGAATAACTATCTCCGGATTTTTTAAAGCAAGGCGAGCAGCCCCAATGCTTTGTTTTTGTCCCCCCGAGAGTGAAATCCCTTGCTGTCCTATTACTGTATTATAGCCTTGAGAAGTTTGGCTAATAAATGATTCTAAGGAGAGCAATTGCGCAACACTTTTCACTTGCTCTTCTGATGCATCCGGTTTGCCATAAGAAAGATTATAGAGGAAGGTGTCATTAAATATATTTGTATTCTGTGGAATAATGCCTATATGTTTTTTCAAATCATTAACATCGATCGAGGAAATCTCTTTTCCATCGATTAAAACTTTTCCTTTCATCGGATCGCATAGTTTTAATAATAATTTTGCAATGGTTGTTTTTCCACTTCCTACCGGTCCTACAAAGCCAATTTTTTCTCCTTTATGAATTTTGAATGAAATATTTTTTAAAATTTCAGTATCTTTATAACTAAAACTCAAATTTTTAAATTCTATCGTTTCACAAAAATGCTTTAATGACTGAGAAGCTTTAGGGGGTCTTTGCACATCAAAAATGCTTAGTATAAGTTTTAAATCATTTCCTCCGCGAAAAATATTTCTAAATACTATTGCCAAAAAGCTGAGAGGATTAAAAAATTGAATCAAATATGTGTTAATTAGAACGAAATCACCTAGATTCATTTTTTTATCAACTATATTTACGGCTGTTGAAATTGTTATAATAAAAAATCCTATGCCCAAAATTAAAAACTGAAAAATTCTTACTTTTTCTAAAAAAACTAAACTAGTAATTTCTGCCTTTTCCCTATTTTCTAAATGCTTTTTGTAATTATCTTGCTCAAGCTTTTCATTTCCGAAATATTTAACAGCCTCAAAATTCATGAGACTATCCGCTAGTTTTGCATTAACATCACCATCATAACTCTGACTTCTCTTATGAAATAAGACCGCCTTTTTTGCAGACATAACAGTGTAAACCATAAAGACCGTAAAAGTAGTTAAAAGGATAAAACCACAAAAGTAGAAGTTGTAAATTAATAAAATGCATACGGCACCGATAATTTCAATAAACGGTGGAATTGTGAAGAAAAAAAATCCCCACAGCATATTTGGTAAGGCAATTTGTGCTTTTTTTAATTTGGCTATTAACTCGCCCGTTTGGGCACTTGAATGGTATTCATAAGAAAGGGCTTGTAAATGTTCCATGGTTTGAAGGCTTAGCCTTGAAATTAATCGTTCTGACACAGGAATCATTAAAATTTCCCTTGTAGTCAAACATAGTTGGCAAGCGATCCAGATCATTGCATAAATAAAGCTCACCGATAACATTTCATATGAAGAAAATTCTCCATAAGCCAGCTTCACAATATTTTTTGCCTGTATCGGGAGATAAATATTTAACCCGCAGGCAATCAAAACGAATAAACACGACAAAAAGAAATAGATTCGTAATTTTGTTTCTTCTATTCGTAAAAATTCAAATTTTTTTATTGAAAATTGCATGTAGTTAATGTCTTTTTAATTTCATTTTCGAATGTTATTTTTGCCATATTCCATTTATCTTCCGCATCTTTAATCAGACTCAAAAAAATATTTAAGTTTTTTAAAGAAATTGCTATTTGTTTCCTTATGGAACTCGATGAAGGACCTCCCCCATAACAAAGGTGTTTGGAAATGTCATGCAAATAATCAAACTCGTTATGAAGGATGTTTGTTATATTCTGAAAAGGGTCTTCGTTATGTTCATAAGACTTACGTATGATATCCCCAATTTTTATATGAGCTTCTCGAAAAGAAATAGAATCTTGCTTCATAAGCTGATTTGCAATAAAATTTGCAATCGTTAACCCCTTCTTCGATGCAGCAACCATATTAGATGCGATAGGCAAAGCATGGTTAATAACTAAAATTAGCAAATCTAAAATGTCTAAACATTCAGCCGTCATTTCTTCAATTGCATCATAAGCGGCAGACGAAACTTCGATTGAATTGCCTATTGGCACCTTATGCATTTTGATAAATGTACCAAACAAATTATTTATGACATTTGCGGTTTTGCTTTTTATTATTTCTAAAATATAGGGATTTTTTTTTTGAGGCATCATAGAAGATGAACCACAAAGACTATCCGGAAATTCAAAGAACTGGAATTCTTGTGTTGTCCATAGTTGATAATCTTGTGCAATGCGACTTATCGTGGTACACAAAGTAGCTAAAATAGATTTATAACGAAGAGCAAAATCTCTATTGGCAATAGCATCTAAAGCATTAGGAAAGGTAGATTCAAAACCAAGGATTTCTGCCACATAATCTGGAGATATAGGAATATCAGTTCCACAGCCCGCTCCAGCACCCAAAGGCGAAGTATTCAAGTATTTTTGAATACCGACTAAATCATCAACAATCCTTTGAATGGGTGCATTTATGGCTAAAAGATAAAATGAATAATTTCCGGGAGCAGCTGGTTGATGCTGACTGTAAATTGGAAGAGGAATCTTTTCTGATAATTGTGCCTGGTTTAATAAAATTTGGCTTAGCTCTAAAATTTTATGAAATATTTCAGAATAGGAATCTCTGCATGATAAATAAAATAAGGTTGCATTAATGTCATTTCTAGATCTTGCTAAATGGTTATTCCCAACTAAGCCTATCCCAAGTTGATTTTTTAGATGCTTTTCATAAGCATAATAAGTTCCTCTAGAAAAATCTAAACTTTCAAAATGATCTTTCAAATTTTTTTTAAAATTCTGTATGACCAAAATAATTTTGTCAATTTGTGCAGAGTCTATGAGTTTATTTCTTGCCAGCATAAGAACATGCGCAAGATCAATTGATGCTATTCTATCTAATTCTTTTAGCCATTTTTCTTTATTTATTGGTGATCTGAGAATTTTTTTTATTAAGGGATGAGGCTCTTCACCTAATCTTCCCTCTATGTTATTAATATCAATAAAGAAATGCTGAATAGCATGATCTGCGGATTTTTTTGATTCATTTGTATTCGAAGATTTTGTAATCAGATAGCCAATACGATCTCTATAATCATGGTTGATCGTAATTAAATCACCAATATTTTTTGTAAAACAAACTTCTTGAACGTTACTGCATTTTTTTAACACTTCTTCATTCGTAAGATTTACTATTTTACCTTCATCTTTCACAACAAAAAATCTTATAGAGGCACCTTCGTATTTTAGATTTGGAAAATTAACTTCTTGATTTGCAAATAATTTGATAATATGCTCATAAATATCAAATTGGCACGCATAAGTAATCAGCTGAGGAATCATTCCTCCAGCTAACCTTGGATTTACTTCTATCAATACAACTTGAGTTCCAGTTAGTTTAAATTCTATATGAGCAGGTCCAAAACTAAAATTTAATAGCTTCAAGACAGCTTTAATTGTGTTCCAAATATTCTCTTCAACGTCTCTTTCAAATGGAGCTGGAAAATCGTGACCCACTTCAATAAAATATTCATCATCAGACGTATGTTTAGCTGTTAGTCCTAATTCAAAATATTTATCTTTATAAACAAAAATTTCTGCAGAATATTCGGGTCCTTCAACATAAGGTTGGACTAATATGCCAGTGGAAAATGATGTTCCATTTTCTTTGCCATCAAGCTTTAGTAATTTTAAAGCATGCTCCTGTACTTCTTGAAAATTTACACACTTTTTTACTCCCACACTTCCGGATCCTGAAACAGGCTTTAAAATCACAGGAAAATTCAATTCATTGACTTTTTCATAAAGAATTTTTAAATCATCAATAAATAATGATTTAGGAGTTAAAAACGAACTCTCACTTATTTTTTGGCTAAATTTGTTCTTATTTCGACAAAACTCAATGGCTAAAGGGTTATTTCCAGGAAGCCCCAAATTATCAGCAACGTATGCAGTAACTTCCATGTAGTATTCTGAGGTAGAAAAAACCCCAACTAAATTATCAATTTTTTTTAAAAAATCAAAAACAACGTCTTTATCTTTTGTATCTATGTGAATAACATCTACACCTACTTCTTTTAAAAAAAAATATTTAGTTGGGTCACTCGTTAAAAAAACAATCTCCAATCCCATTTCTATAGCTTTATTCAAAAATAACTGTCCCGTTCCAGTTGTATTACTCTCAATAAATCCAAATTTTTTCTTATGCATTCAAAACCTTTTGCAATAGCCTTCTGTTCCATTCGATATAATTCCAATCTAATGACGACGAATCAATCTCCGATACTTTTTCAATTTTTATAGGCTCGATTTTTTTAAAGTCGCATCCTGATTTTTTTATCCATTCATCATCGTATACATTTGAGGAATAGCGGTATCCCATATCTGCGGAGATAAAAACAATTTTCTTTTTTTCTTGTTGCTGAGATACCCATTTTGCAACTTGGTAACAGGCACCTGTAGTTGGCCCGGCATAAAGAGCTGAACGAGAATATAAATCTCTTGTTGCATGAAACGCCTGTGCAGCAGAAATCCAGTGAATTTGGTCAAAAAGCTGATGCAACAGATTTTTAGGCATAATGGAATTCCCTAATCCGCGTAGAATGCGATGATTATTCTTAAGCCCAAAAAGAGTGCTACCAAATGTGTCAACTCCGATTAAAGAAATAGATGGATTGTATTTTCTTAGCTGCATGATTGTACCACATGAGGAGCTACCAGAGCCCACAGAAGCGACCAAAGTGATATCTTCCCCCAAACTTTCTATAATATAATCTCCAAAGCTAGCGTAGGCTTTTAAATGATCTGGGTTATCATATTGTTGAGGCCAAAAAAAAGTAGGATTTTTTGAAAGGTGATCATTCAAAGTTTTAAGCCTTGCAACTTGGTGTCCATTGATAGCATCTGATACAATTTCTACTTTTCCACCCAAATATTCAAGCTGCCGAATTAAACTTTTGTCCATTACAGGATCACTAATGATATGAAAAGGAAAATGATTTTCGGCGCATATAATAGCAAGTCCCAAAGCATAAGTTCCGCTGGACGTTTCAATAATGGTTGACCCCTTTTGAAGAGACCCATCGCGAATAGCTTTTTCAATAACATATTTAGCCGGCAACAATTTCATTAACGAAAATGATGCTAAAATTAAATTTTCTTCAATCTCTATCAAATTGGGTAAACATATCGAATCAGAATATCGTTTAGTTATTTTCAAAGCGCTCACCTTTAATTAAAGATCATATATTTCATAATTGTAACCCATACTGCAAACAACATTAGCTAGTTCTCTTATTTTTTTTATAAACATGGGATGTCTTTTATCGACCAAAAAGCCAATATAAGTTCCACTGTGAGCAACAACAACCCCTGGCAAGCTTAATTTTGCAGAAATTTCATTAAATTCTTTAAATAGCTTTTTAGGATTAAACTGTTGATTAAGCCCCCCACTTTGAGTAGCTACATGGCCAATAATAGATATGTCATTTTTAACTACGGCTTTTTCTATGACTGCATGCAAATAGTCATAAGTTTCTTTGATTTTTTTGCCATAAGTTCGTGAAACTCTATTATATTCTAGAGTATCAATTGCACCCCCTTCATCAACCCCTAAAATAACCGCATCTTTTAATTTGCCAAGGACTTTATTCAACTTGACTTGTTTATAATAGTAGGAGACTATTCCCGGATACATTACCCCATCAGTTGGTTCAATCCCTCTGATTGCATCTTCAATATCAAGAGAGTTCAGGTTTAAAGTGTAAGCATTGCTTAATACTTTAGCCACAGCAACCAAATCAGCTGAAGAACTTCCTAATCCCTTACCAACAGGAAAATGAGTTTCTACTGAAACAGCTCCTCCCTTTTTTAATTGATATTTTTCGCAAATTTTATCGACCATCATTTGGCATTTATTTTTATCTGGATTTGACACCTCAATTTTTTTGAGTGAATCGTCAAAAACAAAACTCGCTATGGAATATATCTTAACTGGTGAGGTGATTAAGAAAGGTTGATCGTCACATCCAACTCCTTGCAAAAACTCACCAAATACACCATTTGAATTAGCTTCAAAAATCATAAACTTTAATCCATTTTACTATAGCTTTCAATTTGCAAAGAAAGTTCTTTAATAGTTGGATACTGAAACAAAAAAGTCGAAGGCATATCAATTCCAAATTCTTTCCGAATTTGTGCCATTATTTTCATTCCTTGCAGGGAATGCCCACCGATTTTGAAAAAATGATCTTGAATTCCAATTTTAGGTAAATTTAGCGTAGTAGACCATAAATCAACCAGATAGTTCTCTAAAATTGTTTCTGGATGACAATATTGGTTTGTGCGTATATGTTCATGACTAGGCTTGGGAAAATTTTTCTTATCTAATTTCCCATTAAATAAAAGCGGAAACTGCTGAAGAAAGACTACATCATTTGGAATCATATACTCAGGCAACATATGACTTAATTCATTTTTTAGAAATTTTACAAATTCTGAAAACTTTTCTTCATCATAAGTATGATGATTGTATAAAATTAAATAGGCAATTAACCTTTTCTGACCAACGAGATCCTCTCTAATAATGGCTACAGCTTGTGCAACTTCCTTCAAAGTTAATAAAGCACCTTCAATTTCGCCAATTTCAATACGATGTCCACGGAGCTTAACTTGGCTATCCTTTCTTCCTAAGTAATCTAAGACGCCATCATGCTGAAAAACTCCCATATCTCCTGTTCTATAAAATCTCCTACTAGGAGAAGGTAAAAAGGGATCAGGTAAAAAAGATGCCGCTGTTTTAGCTGGATCATTTAAATACCCCCTGCCCACACCATCGCCACCTATGTAAATCTCACCCTTACAACCTATGGGCAAAGGGTCCATAAATTTATCCAAAACATATAGCTGTGAATTCATGACAGTACCACTTACAGGCATAATATCAGGATGTGTATGATAATTTTCCTTTGTCAGGATAAAGTGTGTTGCATCATCAGAAACTTCAGTTGCTCCGTAACCATTCATAATATTGACATTTGGATATATTTTGAACCAACGCTTACATATATGCTGATTAAGCCCTTCTCCAGTTAAAAAAAGCCATTTTACACATTGAAAGGCCTGTTCTCTACCATTTTCAAGTTCGTCTAAAATAACCATCATATGGCTAGGAACTAATTGTAAAATTTGAGGTGAATGCCTTTCCACAGAATTGACAAGAAATTCAGGTTCACACGCGTCCTGTCCAACAAAAACACTTACCGTTCCACCTACAAATAAAGGAGTGATAAATTGCCAAATGGATATATCAAAACTTTGAGTTGCCGTTTGAGCGATCTTATTATTTTTTGATACGCACAAATCCCGTATCTTTGCATAAGAATGATTTAGCATCCCTTGATGCTCAATAACAGCCCCTTTAGGATTGCCTGTGGAACCCGATGTGTAAATGATAAAAGCTACATGATTTCCACATGCAGGATATGTTTCAGGAAACGTTTCCGTTTCTTCAAATAAACATTCAACATTAATAACATTTGCCAGTTTCCCACAATCTTCAAGGGCTTTTTTGCTAAATTTTTCATCTGTAATAACCACTTTGGCTTTAGAGTCAAGCAGTATAGTTTCAACGCGTGCTTGTGGCAGGCCTGTATCGATAGGCAAATAAATAGCATTAATTTGCCAAATGCCTAGCAAAACCATCCAGTAATTCATATCTCTAGTCATAAATACCGCGATAACATCTTGTTGACCGACTTCCAGCTTGAGCAAGTTAGCTCCAATCTTTTTTGAGATTTCCCACAACTCTCCGTAGGTGACATGATGCTCACTATTTTCCATTGCAATGCAGTCAAAGTACTTACCGACATTATTTTTGAAAACATCCATGAATGGCTTATCCTTAGGGTATTCCATTTCAGTTTGATTCCACTTCTTTACCATCAAATCACTTTCTTCGTTCATTAATAAACAAATTTGTGAAATTTTCATTTCTTTCGCAAAAGCGTTTTTGCTAAATTCTAAGAAACGTTGTAACAGCAGTCTGAATGGGACGTTTTCTTTTTCGCTTTGAAAGCGATGAGAAGACCAAAATAAAGTCATACTGAGAGTCTGAGGATTAAGAGATATAATGACAGGAAAAGCCTTCTGAACAATATCAAGTACTTTTTCGCCAATAAAAAGGATTATGGGTGTGTGCAGGTCTAGATGAATTCCGTAATTTCTTTGAACAATATCTTTTGACAACGATAAAATTTCATTGGCAAAATCATTTTTTATCAAAGATTTGACTTCTGCAATAGTCATATCTGGATTAAGCGGATAAAAAAAAGGAATCCCAGAAAAAACGTAGGATTCGATTTCATCTGTTAATCCAAGAGTTTCTTGATTAAGAATATTTAGGGTGAATTCCTCATAGTTGTTTAACTTAAAAAGATAGACATAAAGTAAAGCAACAACTTTTTCTACAAATTCATCTTTGAAAAAATCTAATGAAATACTCATTTGATGATAATTAGAATTGTTTGAATTGTGTTTACCACTATCCAAAAAAGGAATATCTAAAGATTTTTTTTCGAGAAAATTGCGGCATAAATTGCTTTCAGAGCTTCTGATCACATTTAAATTTTTAAAACTTGATTTCTGTTCACCTAATTTATTCCCAATGTGAATTTGATGTTTTTCGCATAAATTTTTCAGATTACATTCTTTATTGTCAAAATCTACGATGTGACTAATCTGTACATTTTTATCTCTTGTCGAAACAATTAATCCGCCTTCAATTATTTCCAAGAGTCTTCCAGACCCAACGGTCGAATGAGCAAGACAACTCTTTATTTCTTTAACAATAAATAAAGAATTCCCAAGGACAATTTTGGGCACATGAAACGGATTTTGATAATCTCCATAATTGCAAGCTCTAAAAAGATCCAAAATCTGCTCTGACGTACTATCAAAATCGATTATTCCATGATTCAAAAAATGCTGAGGAATAGCATTGTCGTTCTTATGAAAGGAGGGCTCTCCACTACAATTCATCGTATAATCTTTTATCAATTCTATATATTGAATCATTTCCATGAATGACTCTAAGGCAATCTCAAGACCTTTCATAGATAGTGTTAAAGCCGAATCTTCTTTCTCAACAGAGTATTTTTTTTGAAAAATAATCTTTCCGGCATACAAATCCCCCTCACAAGTATGCCAAGTAATCCCGCTTTTTTTTTCAGAGTTTAAAATTACCAAAGAAGGAGCATACATATGTGGATAATTTGGTAATAAAGAATTTTGACAGTGTATGCGAAGAAACGGCATGCTATAAAAAACTTGAGGAATGTAAACAACGGGATTTAGCAAAAGCACGCAGCTTGCAAAAGATAAATCATTTAAATAATCTAAGTATTTTTTATACTGCGAAAAATACGGAATAGCATTTTCATGAGCAATTTGAGCAATTTGAGTATCACTTGAATAAATGCATGAAATACGACGTTTTTGGCTTAAAAGTTGTTTTAGGCATTGAAGGCAAAAATTGCCATTTCCAACCATACTGTAGACTCGTTCCATATTTCTTCTCATATTATTGGGTAAATCCGGATGTTTTAAAACAAAAATAAAAAATTTTCCTCTTTCTAAAGCAAAAGGTATATTTTTATTTTTTTTTATATTTATCGTCCATTTCAAATTCACAAAATTTAAACTTTTTTTGTGTATGTAAAAGATAATTGGCTAGTAAATCGACTCTACGAAGAATATGAAGCTATTTTGGATGCTTCTTGCCATGCTTGGAATTGGTTTGTTGATCTACGCGGAAAAAATCCACCAGCTTTGTTCAAGATCGTGGGCTGTTTTGTGATTTTAATTTTGGGGAATGGCATTACTTGCCAATTGCAGCTTAAAAAAACCAACGTTCAGATTAACAAGAATTAGAAAAATTATATTTGTCCTTAAATTTTAAATGGGAAGCAAGCGTACGCCAAAAGGATTCACAACTTTTTGGACACGACCTCTCGAAACGCGGATTTTTAAAGATCCGAAAGGCTCAGCCAGAGATTCCGGAGGAGAAGATTTAATAACTGTCGCAGCAATCCAGTGAGCAGTGTGAGGCAATTTGACAAGAATCCGCCTTTCTTTTTTTATGCCATGCATATCTAGAATTTCAGTCGATTGCAGAGCAATTTCTTTTGAAACAGGATAGCCGTCCACAATTTTATCCTTTGAACCTTCTTCCAAAATCTTTAGTATGGCCGATGGGAATGCTAAATGTTTGCTATGGATATTTAGATCAACAATCGTTTCATCTTGGTGATGAGAGATAAGGAATTTCGCATAATCGAGTGCCTTGTTTTGATCATCTTGTTGCAAAAAATGCTGCAAAATAGACACATGAAGAGCTAAGTAAAAAATTTTTGTCTCTGCAGGATCTTTAGCAGTATATACAAGACGTTCACGCTGGCTGATCAATAAATCAATCGCATGTACGTCGTTCAAAATATCTTCTAAAGCCCATGCAGAAAATTCATTTAACCCAAAAAATCGATTTTCACTTCCGAATGCACAAAATTGGCGTGGATGTGTATGTAAAAAGTTTACTAAAGCAAAAAAGACCTTTGAAAATAAAGGAGAATCCTCTTTTTGAAAATGCAATCCTATGTGTGAGAGAATCGCCTGGCATTCTTTTTCCCATTTTTGAGCAAAACATCTTTGCATCAAAGCATGAAAATAAGGTGCCCCGGCTTTAAACCAATGTAAAGTATTCTCTTTGGAATCCCACAATGTTTTCCAAGTCTGCACATTGCCCTTGTCCAAATTTTCTAACTTGAGCGCTGTTAGCTTCTCCCGCTCTGCTAAAGTGTCTTCTAATGCCTTGACTAGAACATGAATAATTATTTTGAGTTTTTTTTCAGATTTTATTTCTTCCTCATGAAAACGCCATCTAAAAAGGAGCATTTTTAAACGCGCATCATATTCTGGATAGATTTCACATTTTAAGTTTTGCGCAATACTCTGCACACACACATTCTTCCCAATCGTTTCCATACGCCCCCCACGATTGTGTCCAATGATGCGTACTTCTACTTCCACTTGTTGGGTTAAAAGATGGTAAGTTACATCAATAATCGTGCTATGATTTTTAACGGGGATATTATACTTCAAGCTAAAGCATGGATAATGATACGACACCCCTACCCAGTTCGCATGAACAGGAACTTGAACTCCTGGTCTAATGAAACAATCCTGTTTGATACTAAGCAATGCGTGATGCAACGGATAAATTTCTGAAGGTAATTTTCCTTCCCAAAGAGGGATGCATGCAGTCATCTGTGCAATTAAAATGTTTTGGTGCATTAACGAACACAAATCTTCTAACGTCGCATGTGTGGGTAATTCTTGGCTTTTGAAGTAGGCGCTACTAATGACTAACGCATTGACGTTAAAACCTGTACTGGGCAGAAGTTGCTCTTCCCCATTAGAGGTAATCTGATTAAAGCTACGCTGAATGGCTTGAATGATGGTTTGTCGATAGTCTCCTGGTAATTTATCTCCAAATCCCTCAATTGACCGAATCCATTCTTCGATATTTGCCGATGGAATGTGCGTGACCCAAATTTTCATTAATTCTAAGAAAGGAATAAGCATTTCTCTGAAACGAAATACCTGAAGAGCTTTGTCATGATACATAGAGCTACTTTTCAGCTCTTTCATGGCAAGATCATACATTTCAATCGATTCTTGCAGGAATTTCAATAAGACAACACGTATTAGCCATTGATTGTCTGGAATGGAGAAGAATTGATAGGCAACGTCATTTAATTCAAGTAAGAGACTGATTTTGAATTCTCTCCAAAGTCTTTCATAATGCTCAGGTAGAGCCCACAGAGCTAATCTGTCTCTAAAGTTATTCCAATTTTGTCGAGCACTCGCAATCTGACGCATAGCTGGAAGGGAAATTTTAAATTGTGCTTCCAAGTGATTAAGAAGATCTTTGGAAGATTCTGCATACTTTTCCCTCCACGCATACGCAAAAGCTATATTAATCCACTCTTCATTAATTTGGTTTTCTTGAATTTCATGAATTAAATATTCCAGTTTTTTAAGCGTTTCGGATTCTAGAAATAACGGCTCGATAAAAGCTTTCCAAGCCATTTTGACTTGAGGAAGAACAGCGAATTTTTCCATTTGAAAAATTAAATATTGTTCTTGAAGAATTTCACGTCGCGAATCTGTTTCGACGATATCCACACTTCTTTTTTGAAAAAACAACGCCTCTAATCTTTTAAGAGCGTGTAAACGCTGTTTACGTGGAACCTCTCTTAAAAAATACATCTGAAGAATTTTATGGGCATGGCTTAACAGCACATCCATTCGTTTTTGAAGAATGGGCTTATCTTCAAGCGTTTGCATATCCCATGCCAACGTTCCCACAAGCTTCTGAACGGGTATATTCTCGGTGAGTCTATGGGCTTCTCTAAATAAAGTCTCTATCTCCTTATCCGTCAGGGCTTGCCGAAAATTCAGTTTTTTTAAGGTCGTCTCTAGTTCATACCGTGGAATGGATTCAATCGAAGGAATTGGGTGATAGGTCCAGCCTTCCTCTAAAACGCCCTTTTCGCTTAACCATTCCCACAATTGGGTTTTATCGCGATCTTGGCCATGTATGATAAATAATTTTCCCTGCTGAGGATCAATCAATGCAAATGCATCGGCACGATCTAGTTCTTCAGGAAGAACATCGATCCCGCACAAAACTTCAATACCTTGTTCACGTAATGAGCATGCGGCATGGGAAGTTGCAGCTGCAGAAAGTCTCGCAAAAATCGCTTTTGCGGTAGGCTTACTTTCTTGCAGATAATGGTTAAATCCTTTCTCCAAAGTAACATCTTGTAAAAGATCATAAGAACCTGTTAATAGGGTCACAGCTCCTTTCGAAGCAATAGTTTCACCTTGATAAACTGTAAAATCCCCTACACAAGCATGTAAATTCGACTCATTCACAAAGCTTGGACCTAGCTTTTTTGTTTCAATCAAAGGCCTGGCCTGAACCAAATAAAGCGTTTGATGAGAATACACCCATTCCACTTCCATCATTTTTTTGTAGAAAGCTTGAATTTTCCCGGCAATTTGATAAAAAGCAAAAAGTTGTTCGTGATTTAAAGTCGCACTTGTTCGCAATTCCCACGGATTATCAATTGTAACAAACTCTCCCGCTAAACTAGGAACCATCCTTTTCTTTTTAAAACGAATGATCGCATGCACATCGTCTGGATACACATAAAAGCTATCACAAGGCTGAATATTTTTGACTAGAGCTTCGTTATGACCATAAAGGGCCTGTATTTGAATAAGCTTTGGAGTATGTCCCAAAATTTCTTGGGTGTGCAAAATGCCAGATACAGGAATCCCTAAGCGACAATTTTTTTCATAAATTTCCCCAACCATTACCTGAACAAAGACTGATAAAAAAGGAGAAGAATAGGGATCATCCTCACCAAAAATGCGTAAACGCAAAGATTTTACAGAATGATAGGATGCAATCACTTTTCCAATGGCAGCTGAAATCGCTGCGATTTCTGGCAAAATGCCAGACTCAGAACGGTTTCCCCCTGCATTTGAAAAGGTTTCTCCATCCTCTCTTCCTGTACTCCGAACAACAAGCACCTGATTATTTTCGACTTCCTTACCGATAAATGCATCCAAAGCTGGTGATTCAAAAGGATGATTTGCAAACAAATGGATAAGGTTTTCTTGAATCTTCCATAACGACAATTGCGCATCCGGGCTAAACAGAATTCCTTCTTTCTGAATCTGCGTGAATATCGTCCAATCGTCCAAATATTCAGGGTAGTATTGCTGAATGTGCGCGAAAATTTCAGAATGCGCAAAGCAAATGAAGGGAGGAACGCGAACCTGAATATCTGGAATGGATAACAAATGGCATAATTCATTCAATTTAATAAGATTAGCAGCTTTGTGCCCAAAATTAGTTTCCGGAATCACTCTCAGATTCAATCCTTCATATATCGATGTTGATCAACGTTGGTATTTTCCAATTAAGACAGCTTTCGCAAGGATGTGACCTCCCATAGCATCCAATACACTTTTTTTGGAACTTCCTTTTGGTAAATTAAGCTTAATATCTAGCGCATAAACTTGGATGACATAGCGATGAGGATTTCCTGGTGGAGGGCAAGGTCCTCGATATTTATCGACTTGAAAACCATTTTTGCCTTCCATTGGAACATGGGCGCCTTCTTCCAAAAGCTGCGTCGTGGGAGGTAAATTCCAGACAATCCAATGGTCAAATACACCTTTAGGTGCATCTGGATCTTCAATAATCAAAGTTAAACTTTTAGCACCATCCGGAACATTGTGAAATTCGAGTGGTGGAGATAGGTCCTCTCCTTCACACGTGTATTTTTGGGGAATCTTCTGTTCATGCTCAAATGCAGGACTTGCAATTTCCATATATGACTCGATTTAAAAGTTATTCTTCAGGTTCGAGAGAATCCACTTTTTCTGCTCGAATTCCCCGTTTATGATCTTCCTTTAAATTTTTGATTAAATTTTGAAAATCTTCAATCGTATTCCAAAAAAGAGAGGCTTGTAAGGCTCCTGCTTTTTCTTGTGTAACTTTATCTTTAATCACATGAATTTCTGTCAAAAGTTTCTGTATAAGTTGTATTTCCTTTGCAAATTCGGAATGAGATTCAAGAGACTTAACATTGTAATCACGTAAGTTTCTCAGGTTCTTCAATACGGCATGCGTTTCTTTTAAATGATGAGAAAAATCATCTATCTCTTTTTTAGAAACAGGGGCTTTAGATGTAGAGATGATCTCTATGAAATCCTCAAGAGTTTTGGAAGCTTGACTCAAAACTTGATGAATAGAATTATCCATGGTTACACCTTATGGTTTTCCGATTAAATCTTCGACAGCATCAACAAGAGATTCTTCATGAAAACTCCCTTTTGATAAATAATAATTTGCACCCGCTTCCATTCCTAACAAACGATCTTCTTCTTTTTCCTTGTAGGAAACAATCATCACTGGAAGATTCTTTAGTTTTGGGTCGTTTTTAATGTGGCGCACAAGCTCAATTCCATTCATGCGAGGCATATCAACATCGGTCACAACCAGATGGTATTGCCCAATTCTGACCGCATTCCAACCATCCATTCCATTAATTGCAACGTCTACTTCATAACCTTTATTTTGCAAAAGCCTTTTTTCAACTTCTCGAACCGTAATCGAATCATCCACAACCAAAATGCGTTTTTTCAAATTTCGTTTTTCTCTTTCTGGTTTAGGACGCAATTTTTCAGGCTGACCTGCAGCTAAAACAGTGTCAATGGAACGCAACAGATCTTCCACGTCCAAAATCAGCAAAGGCGTGCCATCTTCCATTAAAGCTCCGGCACTTAGATCCATGATTTTGCCTAAGCGAACATCTAACTCTTGCACGACAAGTTCTCTTTCACCCAAAAAGGTATCGACAACTAACCCGTAATAGTTAGAAAGATTATTCAACAAAATAACAGAGTATACATCGGCTGTTTCTTTAGGGGCTTCAACATTTAAAATTTGATGGGCAGAGATTAAACCAATATTAACTCCTTCAAATTTAAAATACTGCCGATTTTCCATGGTCTCAATTGACTCTTTTGGCACTAGCAAAGCGGAATCAATCCTTGAAAGAGGAAATGCATATGGCTCCCCAGAAATCTCGACGAGGAGTGCGCGAATGACAGATAAAGTCAAGGGGAGCTGTAACTGAAAAGAGATCCCTTTTTTTGGTACAAAAGAGATTTGAAGTTTTCCTCCAACCTCGTGAATCATACTTTGAACAATGTTTAAACCAATTCCTCTTCCCGAAATTTCCGTTACACGCTTCGAAGTGGTGAATCCGGGTACAAACAAAAAATCGAGGATTTCTTTTTCCGTTAGTTTTCTCATCGCTTCTGGAGTAACCATTTTTTTGTTGATCAGAACCTGACGCAGTTCATCTAAATCAATTCCTTTTCCATCATCGCTGACCGTGATGATCAACATGCCGCCACGATGTTCCGCCTCCAATTTGATCCATCCCTCAGGAGGCTTCCCGGCTTTCATCCGTTCTTCGGGTGTAGAGATTCCATGATCGACAGCATTTCGAATTAAATGGCTAAGAGGCGATTCGAGTTTTTCCAAGATCTCACGATCGACAAGCGTATTTTTTCCGATGATTTGCAGGCGTACTTTCTTTTTTAGTTCGTGTGCAAGATCTCGTACCATACGCGGAAAGGCTTCAACACCATCAGCAAAGGGTCGCATACGACTCGCAATCACTTCGCGGTATAGGCGATCGGAGAGATTGGAATGACGTCTGATAAACATCTCCAATTCGGACAACCGCGCGGAAAGATTTTTAGTGTACTCTTTTTCTTTATTTTGAACTTCATTTAGATAATATTCAGCATGTTCTGTCAACGCATCTTTATCTAAACTATTGCGTAACTGTTCTAAATTCTCCCCAACTTTGCGTTGTCCTTGATTTAACTTTTGTAATTCTGAGCTGAAAGGCTGCAGCCAGTGTGATTCCACCAAGGTTTCGCCGGCCAGACCCATTAAACGATTTAAATTTTCGGCTGTAACTCTTAAAACCCGATCCCCTTCTCTCTCTGAAGCTGGCAATGTTTCATCCAATTTTTTGCTTAGCTTGTCATGAATCTTTGACTCTTCAGATGAAGAAGATGATTCTTCCTTTGTATAAGGGTTTGTCGACTCCGAACTTGTTAAAGGAATCTCTTCCACGTGCAAGAGATCAGCCACTTTCTTAATCAATTGTGTAATTTTTTGCTCTTGTTGAACCATTTTCAAGGAGAAGTTGGCAAAAGAGGTTTTGGACAAATCTGATAAAAAATCGACGACCTCTAAAAGGATATCGATGCTCCAAGCAGAGAGAATCATTTTCTTTTCTTTGGCAGCGACAAAACAATCTTCCATAGCGTGGGCCAATTGGACAATTCCATTCAATGAAACTACCCTTGCAGCTCCTTTAATGGAGTGAGCCGCCCGCATCAATGTATTTAAAATTTCTGTTGATTCGGCATGCTCTTCGAGAAAAACTAACCCCGTATTGAGCACTGTTGTTTGTACTTGTAATTCAGTCAAAAAAATTTCTAACATGGCTCGTTCAAGTACAAGCTCTTGCCCAACTTCTTGACTTACATTTCTTAACGGGGAAGGAGGCGAAAATTCTTTAACAATCGGCGTTGGTTGAGGCTCTTTTAAGGACTTTCTCGTAAAGCTTTGTGCGACTTGATGAGCCAATTCTTGAGCCTTTTTTTCCTCTGCTTTTAGCCAGGTTGACAACTGCGCTGACTCAATTTCACAAAATTTCTGCAAAAAATTTAATGTCTCATCCAAAACGGGATTGTCAATTAATGGCTCGTATTGATTGGATTCTTGTACATGCTTAAATAGAACTTCTAATGACTTCATCAATTGAAATAAAACATCTTGCTGAATCAGATTGGCTTCTGCTTTCAATTCATGTAAAATCGTGCCAGGCTTATAGGGAATGTCAAAGTCTTCTCTTTTTCCATCTTTAATCTGTTTGACATATTTTTGAATTTGACTTAATCGCCCTTTTAAGTCTTTTCTAAATAGCTCTAATACGGGGAGGTTCTTTTCCTCCGATGGATTCATAAAATACTCCTTTCAAGACTATGAAAAAGAAGATCCGAGTCAATATAAGCCACATTTTTATTCTGCCATTTAAACACACCTTGAAGATAATTAACATTAGAGCGCATGACTGTAACGGGCACATTTTCTAAAATGCGACGGTCGAAATGATGCACTCCAAAAACTTCGTCGACAGGAAAAACCCATCGCTTGTTAGCTTGTTCAATGGCCAGCATGCGGCTAGCAGGAAAAGCCTTAGATTCAATCGGTTCGTGGGTTAATTCAATGTTTAAAAAAACATGCATGTTAACACCCATCCAAAGCTGCCCACGAAAGTTGACCGTGCCTAAAAAAGCAGGGTATGTAACGTGTGGGATGGAGTGAAATGGTCGGCGGTTGGTCACTTCTACAAGTACGAATGTTGAAAGCGCAAGCCATTCATTTGAAAGGCGAAAAATCACTGCGGACTCTTCAGCGACGATTTTTTCTCTTTCTTTAGGTCTCATCAATAAGTCGGTCCATTCCTCAATATAGCTTTCCTCGGGAACTCTATCTAGCAATTTATTTGCAGATACCGCTCCACGCTGATGATCTAATCCTGGAAATCCAAATTCATCTAAAGATTCAACCATATTTCAATCCGATGAATAAAACGTTAGCCGTTTTTTTCTTTTAGTTTTTTCTCTATTTTTTCCGCTCGCTGATAAAGTAAAAAGGCATCATCTTTTTCTCCTTTTATCTCAAGGAGTAAAGCTAAATAGGTCAAGGCTTGGTAATGATTAGGATTGAGATAAATCGATTTGCGATAAAAAGCTTCAGCCTCATCATTATGTCCGATTGCCTGGTGAAGAACTCCAAGCAAATAATAAGCATCCGCGTTTGCACCATGGGTCTGAACAAAAAGCTGACATGTCTGCATAGCCTCATCAAGCTCACCTTTATCTGCATGTTGAAAAGCTTGTTTAAGAAGATCTTTTTCCACATGTCCATTATTTTGAACCATGGTCGCTAGGCCTTCTCTAAACTTAAAGCTATTTTTCGAAGAAAAAGAGGGTGTTTTTTTGGCTATCTTTGCTTCAATTTTTTGCGTAGATTTCTTTCTAAAAGCACAAACTCCTGGATCCGCTTCAGGCAAAAAACCGTGCGTACGAAGCAACTCTGTTTCAGCTGGAGCCACAATAAGAACACCGTTCTCTTTTAAAAGATGATCCATTAAAAAAATGACATTTTCTTGAGCCTTAGGATTTAAATAAATCAGCAGGTTGCGGCAAAAAATGACATCATACAATCTTTTTTTAAGAAATAAATCGGAGTTCACCAGATTATCGTGCATAAAGTGCACTTGAGCTTTTATCTGGTCATCAAGATGATACAGGTTATTTTTCAATTGAAAGTAGCGTTGTTGAAAAAAGAGGTCTTGCCCCCGAAAAGAGTTATTTTTGTACCTCCCCTGCAAGGCCTTTACGAGAGAGCGATTGCTAATATCAACGGCATCAATCCGAAAATCAGAGGGAAGCAATTGTTTATCAAAGAGAGCCATGGCAATGGAATAGGGCTCTTCTCCGGACGAGGCTGCCGCACTCAAAATGAGAATGGGGCTATTTCCTTCTTCACATTTTTTCTTAGCAAGATCGGCAACGTAATCAATTCCTTTCCTTTCTCGAAAAAACCATGTTTCTGAGTTTACAAATAATTCTATAAGCTCTTGAAATTCAGTAGGATTATTTGATAAAAAAGGATAATACTCCTCGACAGGAATGGAGAGAGTGGTCAATCTTTCTTGAATACTTTTCTCGAAAAAAGGAAAGCCAAAAAAAGAAAGTTCAATTCCGGTTTTCTCTTCAATGAGGGATTGAATTTTTTTATAAGTTTCAGCGTATGCTTGTTCCATAAACATCCGACTACCCGCTCGTTTTATTTAAAACAATACAGATTCCATCGACTCAAATAATTTGGGAACTTGCACCATACGAATCATGTCGCCGTAGTCATTCAGAACCTTACCTAAGAATGGAAGTTCTTCAATGAGAACCCCTGGATCAACAAAGTCTGATAACTCGCGATCAATTGTTTCCGTAACTTTTTCAGCAATAATTCCCATTGAATGCTGCTTTCCTTCCACCTGATCTGATAAAACAATAATTCGGGTATGCATACAAGCCTGAGAAGGCCTATTTTCGATAAGTTGGCAAAAATCGATAATGGGGATTGGGCTACCTCCAGAATTTAACAATCCGGCTACATAGGGAGGTGTATGAGGAAGCTCTTTTAGTTTTACATTCGGGACAACCTCTACAATGTATTGGCTATCGCAAACATATCTTTCGCGACCCACGTAAAAAAGAAGAAATAACATATAGAGCTCCTCAGACACAACCCTAAGCGACCATGAAATTGCTCATTCCTTAATCATTCGATAATTCTAAGGTTTGTGGCGACCGCTTCCATCTCTTCATCTTGTTCTTCAATAAAAGTTTGAGCTCCTTTTAACAGATAAGCTGCTAAAGCAGTATCACCCTCATAACTCATACATACTTGCATATTTCCATCCGCGGAAGGCGGATCACAGGTGATAAGGACATAACAAGCATGATTTTTTGCTAATTCTTTTGTAATTTGACTTGCGTCCCGACGCTTCATCCCCTCTCCTTAGTAATGGGGTGTCCAAGAAAAAAATGAAAAGAGCATTCTCTAATCATTTCCCAAAGTCTCTAAAAGGCCTCATCGATCCTGATTTGGATCACTATTCGCCACATTAGCCGAAGCGCTGATTTATTACAAAGTCAAAACAAAAATTTTTTCGATCGCGATAGTTTATACCTCCTTCTCATTAGATAAAAGAAAAAAAACATTTGTCAGCAGCTTATTTTATTTATATAGTGCAAATCAAGCAAATCAACTAACTTGGAGTCATCCTGGTGACAAATCACCCTCTACTTTCATACGTCAATTGGATCCAGGGAGAGCAAGAAGACCTGGTTGCGCTTTTGGAAACATGGACAAACATAAACACTTCCTCGTTCAATCTTGAAGGACTCCAGAAACAAACAACCCTCTTGAAAGAAGCCTTTTCGAAATTGGGCGGCCACGTAGAAGAAATTGCTTTGCCACCCTGCGAGCAGATCGATTCTAAAGGAAAATGGCGTCAAAAGCCACTCGGCAAAGCCTTATCCATTATTAAGCATCCAGAAGCCCCTATTCAAGTTTTTTTAGGTGGGCATATGGATACCGTATTTGCTCCAGAGAGTGCCTTTCAGAAAACACAAAAAATCGATCAAAATATTTTGCAAGGCCCTGGCGTCGCAGATATGAAGGGGGGACTTATTATTCTTCTGAAGGCTTTAGAAGCTTTAGAGAAGAGTCCCTTTGCAGGAAAAATTGGCTGGCATGTGTTGATTAACCCAGATGAAGAAATAGGTTCTCCAGGATCTGCTCCACTGATTCGGCAATTCTCCAAAAACAAGCAGCTCGGCTTACTTTTCGAACCTGCTTTCTCCGATGGTTCAATCGTTTCAGCTAGAAAAGGCTCTGCCAATTTTACCGTCATCGCTAAAGGCAAATCAGCACACGCAGGCCGAGATTTCGCCGCTGGACGCAATGCCATTGTGGGGCTTGCACGGTTAATCTGTGAACTCGACGAGCTTAATGACCTTGATCAAAAAGTTACTTTAAATATTGGGAAAGTGGAGGGTGGCGAAGCTGTCAATGTTGTTCCAGATACTGCCTTATGTCGATTCAATATGCGAGCCTCCCTTCCAGAAGAATTTGTGCTCGTCAAAGAAACCATTCATAACATTCTCTCCACGCTAAACGCAAATAAAGAGATTACCCTGACTTTGTACCAACATGGAGAACGCACCCCTAAAATGTTTGATGAAAAACATCAGACTCTCTTCAAAAATTTGCAACAGACAGCTCAGGCTATGGGAGTTGCGCTCACCTGGAAAGCCTCGGGGGGCATTTGTGATGGCAATATCTTGGCGGAGGAAGGGATCCCTTCGATCGACACTTTAGGAGCCATAGGAGGAAATATCCATACACATGAAGAATATATTCTCATCAATAGTCTCGTTCAGCGCGCTCAATTAACAGCTCTTTTTTTGATGCAATTAGAATCACTTTTCAAAGGAAAATTATGAAAGAATCTTCTTCCTTAATTGCGGATGATCTTTATGCTGACCCAAGAATTCTTCAGGCTAAGCAGCTGATTATGGAAGCGGTGACTGATCACCAAAAAAAAATCCAGCATATCGCTCCGCCAAAAGAATTTCTGAAAGCCTATTCTAATCATCTGCTTGCAGAATATGAAGAACTGCGCGGAGGTAAATTATGGTATCCCTTCGTAGGCAGTGGAATTGGAAACGGATGCTTAGTTGAGCTAACAGATGGAAGCATTAAATATGATTTAATTAGTGGAATCGGTGTGCATTATTTAGGTCACAGTTCCCCTTTGTTGATTGAATCCAGTATCGACGCAGCTATTAGTGATACTGTTATGCAAGGAAATCTCCAGCAAAACAGAGATTCCATTGAGCTTGCCCGTATGTTGATTGAGCGTTCCCATATGGATCATTGCTTTTTTTCTTCCTCGGGAGTCATGGCTAACGAAAATGCCCTTAAATTGGCTTTTCAGAAAAAATCACCAGCTTACCGCTTATTGGCATTTGAGCATGCCTTTGCAGGAAGAACGTGGGCGCTTTCTCAAATTACAGATAAGCCGGCTTTCAGGGAAGGACTACCCGCAAATGTTTTTGTGGATTACGTTCCGTTTTATGATCCTGAACATCCAGAAGAAAGTACAGCAAAAGCTTTAGAAGTGCTAAAAACACACTTAAAGCGCTATCCAAATCAATATGCGGCAATGCTGATCGAATTTGTGCAGGGAGAAGGGGGTATTTATCCTGGTTCCACGGCTTTTTTTACACCTCTCTTTAATCTCTTAAAAGAAGCTGGAGTCACGATTATTGCTGATGAAATCCAGACCTTTGGACGAACGCCGCGATTATTCGCTTTTCAACACTTCGGCTTAGATTCTTACATTGATATTGCCACCATCGGCAAACTTTCGCATGTTTGCGCCACACTATTTACCAAGGAATTTAAACCTCGGGCAGGACTCTTAAGCCAAACCTTCACCAGTAGTACAACAGCCGTACAAGCTTCCCTTAAAATTTTGACCGAACTTTTTGAGGGTTCTTACTTTGGTGCAGAAGGCAAGATTATGCAAATACAGGAGCATTTCTTTAAAAATTTTTCTGCGATCGAAAAAAAGTCTCCAGACCTTATAAAAGGCCCATACGGGATAGGAACCATGATAGCTTTTACTCCGTTTGACGGTGATAGCCAGCGCACCGCACATTTTGCTCAGGCATTATTTAAGGCTGGAGTTATGAGCTTTATAGCCGGAACAAATCCTACGCGCATCCGTTTTTTGATCCCTGCAGGAGCCATCAAACCTCATGAAATCGATATCGTCACAAGCATCATTGAACACACATTAATCCAAGAGAAAGAGTGAGCTATGCTTATTGTTCGCCCAATAGAGCTAAAAGATTTATCTGCTTATCAAGAACTTGCTTTTAATGCTTCCATTGGCATTACTACACTCCCTAAAAACAAAACGCTGCTCGAAAAAAAAGTGCATCTCTCCCTTCAATCGTTTCAAAAAAAAACTCTTTTTCCTGAAAATGAACTTTACATCTTTGTCTTAGAAGACACCGATTCAAAGTCTGTGGGAGGGACGTGTGCCATCTTTTCTAAAACGGGCATCCAAGCCCCTGCTTACTACTACAAAGTGATCACAGAAAAGAGGGATTCCCCTTTTCTAGTTGCAGAATCACGGGTCTTACATCCCATTAGCTATGTTTACGGTCCTTCTGAAGTTTGTGGAATTTTTCTTAAAAAAGAGTTTCGAAAAGGTGGTCTGGGTAAACTCCTTTCGTTTACGCGCTTTTTATTTATGGCTTCCTTTCCACATTTTTTTACAAAGACCATTATTTCATCCATTCGAGGACGTATTGATTCGCAAGGAAATTCCCCTTTTTGGAATAGCCTTGGTCATCATTTTTTATCAAAGTCTTTAGATGAAGTATTTCATCTATTAGAAGATCAAAAAATTTCTCACAAAGAAATTATTACGCCTTACCCTGTTCATGGGGCCCTTTTGTCAAAAAAAGCCTGCCAAACAATCGGAAAACCACATATGAATTCGACTCCTGCTTTCAAAATGCTAAAAAATCAAGGGTTTTCAATCACAGATGAAATCGATATTTTTGATGGAGGCCCCAAGTTAATGGCGGAGTTAAGTGATATTCATGCCATCACTAAAAGTCGCACAGGATTTATCAAAAAAATCTCAAGCAATATAGAGAATTCCACCTACTCTCTTATATGTAATCAAAATCATCCTTTTCGGGTTTGCTATGGAGAAGTCTCTGCTAAAAAAGAAGAAGTGACTCTTTCATCTCAAGTTTGTGAAGCTCTGCAACTTGAACAAGGGGATGCGGTACGCTACCTTCACATTCCTAAACATCATTAATCAGGAAAACAATATGCCGAACCAACATCGTTTATGCATTCAAAATAGTTGGGAAAAAGGTTCTGGACCACTTTTTCAATCCTTTAATCCCGCAACAGGAGAGCTTTTGTGGGAAGGAAATGCGGCAGACCGCGAAGATGTCGATCGAGCCATTGGAGCTGCATTACAAGCTTTTGAAGAATGGGCTAATCTCCCGATCAATGAAAGAATCGATTATCTTTTAAGCTTTCGCGATGAACTTGAAGAAGAAAAAAATACCCTAGCTTTAGTGATTGCCCAAGAGACAGGCAAACCTTTATGGGAGTCTAAGGGAGAAGTTGATGCAATGCTCGCCAAAATTGCGATTTCCATCGATGCCTACCAAGTACGTTGCCCAAATACCACACTCCCACAATCGGCAAATGTTGTCAAAACACATCATAAGCCCCATGGCGTCGCCGTTGTTTTAGGACCCTTCAATTTCCCTGGACATCTTCCCAATGGGCACATTATCCCTGCCCTGCTCGCCGGAAATACAATCGTTTTTAAGCCCAGCGAACTGACCCCTCTGGTAGGAGAATTTATCGCCCAGATTTGGCAAAGAAGTGGCTTACCAGAAGGCGTGCTGAATCTTGTTCAGGGAGGACGAGACACGGGTAATTATCTGACAGAGCATCCATACCTCAATGCTCTTTTTTTCACAGGTAGCTGGGAAACAGGAAAAAAACTGTCCGAAAAATTCGCCACACACCCCGATAAAATTTTGGCACTTGAAATGGGTGGAAATAATCCTCTCATCATCGATTCTGTTAAAAATCTCAAAGCTGCAGCCTATACAACCATTCAATCCGCTTTTTTGACAGCAGGCCAGCGTTGTACTTGTGCCAGAAGATTGATTGTGATCGAAAGTGAACAAGGTAGAGCTTTTGTGCATGCACTCGTTGATCTGATGCAAAAGATTCGGGTAGGCCCCTATACAGACGAACCAGAACCATTTATGGGACCGGTTATCCACCTAAATGCCGCGCAAAATTTCTTAAAAAAGCAAGCGTCTTTATTAGAACTTGGAGGGAAAGCGCTTGTAGAAATGAAGCAAATCAAAGAAGGCCTTCCCTTTCTTTCTCCAGGTTTAATCGATGTCAGCGAAGTTCACCATGTTCCAGACGAAGAAATTTTTGGCCCTCTTCTACAGCTAACTTATGCCAAGAATCTATCGGATGCCATTGAAAAGGCTAATCATACTGTTTATGGATTAAGTGCTGGAATACTCACTGATCAAGCCGATCATTTCGACATCTTTTACCGCAAGATTCGGGCTGGAGTCATTAATTGGAATACCCCTTTGACAGGAGCGAGCAGTTCCGCACCTTTTGGAGGAATCGGAAACAGTGGAAATCATCGTCCTAGTGCCTTCTACGCGGCAGATTATTGTAGCTATCCCGTTGCTTCTACCGAATCATGTCTCTTACAAATGCCCTCGAAAATGCCTCCAGGAATTGCGCCATAGGAATCACGATGAACCAAGCATACGAAGTCAATTTTGATGGATTAGTCGGACCCACACATAATTATAGTGGCCTTTCTTACGGGAATACAGCATCTCTACATAATCAAAATCTTCCATCCAATCCTAGAGCCGCGGCTTTACAAGGATTAGAAAAGATGAAAATGCTACATGATTTGGGAATCAAACAAGGAGTCTTCCCTCCCCATGAACGCCCCCACCTTCCCACTCTACGCGTCTTAGGATTTACTGAATCGGAAGACCGTTTAGGGGAAGCCGTTTTTAAAACGTCTCCCGAAATTTTTTTTAATTGTTTTTCCGCTGCAGCCATGTGGACAGCCAATGCAGCAACTGTTTCCCCTTCAGTAGACTCCTCTGACAAGCATGTGCATTTTACCCCTGCAAATCTATGCAGCAAATTCCATCGTTCTTTTGAACACCACACTACTCAAAAAATTCTAAAAACCATTTTCTCTAATCCCATTTATTTTATACATCATGACGCACTGCCTTCTAACTCCTACTTTTCCGATGAAGGCGCCGCGAATCACACCCGTTTTTGCAATGGCTACGGAAATCCTGGAATTCAGCTATTTGTCTATGGAAAATCCAGTTTTCATCCCACTATTATCCAACCCTTAAAGTTTCCCGCGCGGCAAGCGGATGAAGCCAGCTATGCAATTGCTCGATTGCATAAACTCTATCCAAAGCATACAGTCTTTGCGCAGCAAAGTCCTGAAGCCATCGATGCGGGTGTTTTTCATAATGATGTGATCTCTGTAGGAAATCAGCATCTGTTTTTTTATCATGAAGATGCTTTCTTCAGAACAGAAGAGGTGATTCAAGACTTACAAAAAAAAGTTCGAGACATTTGCTTGCAAGATCTCTTTTTAATTAAAGTCCCCAAAAAACGCATTTCTCTTGCACAAGCTGTGAAATCTTATTTATTTAATTCTCAAATTGTTACGCTAGAAGACCAGACCATGACCATTCTAGCTCCGCAAGAATGTCAAATGACCCCAGAAGTTGAGCTTTTCTTACGAGAGCTTTCACAAGAACCGCAAAATCCAATCAATTCCATTCGATACCTTGATCTTAATCAGAGCATGCAAAACGGCGGAGGTCCAGCCTGCTTGCGATTGCGCATTGTGTTGACCGAACAAGAATTGGCCGAAACACATCCGCATGTGTTATTTACTGAAACATTATATCAAAACCTCTCTAAATGGATTCAAAAGCATTATCGAGATCGACTAACTCCTCATGAGCTTGTCGATCCCACATTGATCCAGGAAACACGTCAAGCGTTAGATGAGTTGACTCAAATTTTACAGCTTGGTTCAATCTATTCCTTTCAGCAAAATTAGTCCTTTGATCGCTTTTTTAAGAGTAGCTCGGCAGCCGTTCGGATAGCTTGACTTTGTGTTGGAAAAGGATGAATCGCTTTTGTTAATGCCAGCAATCCATCTTTAGATGCCATCGCCACGCTGATTTCAGCAATCATATCCCCTGCATGTTGGGCCATGATATCTCCGCCGATGATTTCGGATGTTCCCTTTTTCACAATTAATTGCACAAAGCCGATGGTTTCTTCATCCAAAATGGCTCGATCAACATTTGCAAATTCCATAACAAGCGTCTCCACATCAATTCCACGCGCTTGTGCTTCCTGCTGACTTAAGCCCACATGGGCAATTTCAGGAGATGTAAAGGTACACCATGGCACAATTAAGGCATCTTTTTGCCCTTCTCCACCTTTTAATGCATTGGAGACCGCTAAACCGGCCAATTCTTTCGAAATGTGGGTGAATTTATACTTTGAAGTGACATCGCCAATTGCATAAACATGTGGATTTGTTGTTTGGAGGAATCCATTCGTTGAAATTCCCTTACGGCTATCATAACTAATTCCAGCCTGATCTAATCCCAATCCCTCTACAACAGGTGCTCTTCCCACCGCCACGAGGATTTCATCCACGGGAATGCCTGTGGACTGTCCTTCTAGGTATAAAATCTTCTCTTTTCCCTTTTTCTCAACTCGCACCACTTTTGATTGAGTGAAAATTTGCATTCCTTCATTTTCCAATACCTTTTTCAAACGTTCGGTTGCTTCTGGGTAATCTTTTGGTAATAGTGTCGCACTATTTGTAACCACGGTAACCTGAGAACCAAAACGCAAAAAGGCCTGGGAAAGCTCACAACTAATGGGCCCTCCACCTATGACACCTAAACGTTTTGGCAAGGTGGATAATTCGAATATGGTTTGGTTTGTCAAATAATCGGTTTCATCTAATCCAGGAATCGCAAAAGGCGCGGGCTGTGTTCCTGTGGCAATAATCGCTTTTTTAAAGGTGATGGTTTGTCCTGCAACCTCCAACTGATTGGGTCCGATAAAATGACCTGCTCCAAGAAAAACATCCACACCTAGTTTTTTAAAATGTTCGGCTGAATCATGGGGAGATATGGTTGCTTGTAAACGGTGGACTCGCTGCATCACAGCCCCAAAATCGACCTTCCAATCTTTAGGGACCTCGACTCCAAAATATTGCGCATGGCGTACTTCTGCAGCAACACGGGATGAGCGAATCATTGCTTTTGAGGGTATACATCCATAACTTAAGCACTCACCACCAAAATGTTTTTTTTCAACAAAAGCAACTGAAGCATTTAGACTTTTGCCGATTGAGGCTGCCGTCATCCCCCCGGGTCCACCTCCAATAACCAACAGATCATAGGTTTCAATAGGCTTTGGATTTTTCCAATTTGAAGGAAATATATCTGCATGAATTTTTTGAGCGAAGTCCTGAGAGGGTGCATTTGAATCTGTCATTGAATGTCTCCGTTTGTATCAAATTCTTTTTATGACACTCAAAAAATATTGTCAATGCATAGACTGGTTCCCCATTTAAATAGCAAAATTATTCTCATCAAAGTATACATAAAAAATTAAATATGCGTGGTCAATGACAACCACGGCAAAAATCATTTACACACAAAGGAGAATGATTATGCAACGCAAAGGTTCTGCAGTCTGGCAAGGAGATTTAATTCATGGGAAAGGCACCGTTTCAACAGAAAGTGGAGCACTTGAACACACACCTTATTCCTTTAAAACGCGCTTTGAAAATAGCACAGGAACCAATCCTGAAGAGCTATTAGCTGCAGCCCATGCTGGATGTTTTGCTATGGCTCTTTCTAATGAGCTAAGCACAGCAGGAATTCCACCCAAGGAGCTCCAAGCAACAGCAACAATTACCATCGATAAAGTTTCGGATGGATTTGCTATTACAAAAAGTCATATTGATCTTGTGGCAGATATTCCAAATGCGGATAAGACTAAATTTGAAACTGCTGTTAAAGCAGCAGAACAAGGGTGCCCCGTCTCAAAACTTTTCAAAGCCGAAATCACGGTTTCTGCGACTCTAAAATAATCTTTCAGCATGCGAATATTCGCCAATATTCGCATGCAAAAACGCATTTTAAATAAAATTAAAAATGCATAGGATAAGCCATCAATTTAATGGGAATGTCTCCATGCAATTTAAAGAGTTGGAAAAAGATTTAAAAACACACTTAAGTGGCGATGTCCATTTCGATGAAATATCTCGTAAAATCTATAGCGTGGATGCTTCCATTTATGAGATCGATCCCATTGGCATTGTGCTTCCTCGCTCGAAAGAAGATCTGATTGAAGCTGTTAAAATTGCAAAAAAACATCGCATTCCAATCATCCCACGCGGGGCTGCCACTGGTATTACGGGCGGCTGTATCGGAAAAGCTTTAATTTTGGATACATCCAAATATCTCAATCGCATCCTACATATTGATTATGCCAACGAATCTGTCACATGTGAGCCTGGTGTCGTCCAAGACGTCTTGAACGCAACGCTTGCAAGTCATGGATACCGCTTAGGACCAGATACTTCAACAGGCAATCGAGCCACATTGGGAGGAATGCTTGCCAATAATTCTGCAGGAGCCCGATCGCTTCGCTACGGAAAGATGGTGGATCACGTGCAATCCGTTGAGTTGCTTCTTGCTTGTGGAAGCCTCATGACCTGCCAAATGGTTGACGAAGAAAGTTTTAATCAAAAACAGACTTTAGATAACAGCGAGGGGAGAATCTATCGTACACTTCATAATATTCGACAAAACGATGCCGAGGAAATTGAACTTCGATTTCCAAAAATCCCCAGACGCGTTTCCGGCTATAACCTGGATGAATTAATTAAGCCTTTTCCCCTTAATATCAGCCAACTTATCGCAGGATCAGAGGGAACACTCGGCATTTGCACAGAAATAACCATGCATATCAGTAAAAAGCCGATGCACACAGCCCTAGGTTTGCTGTACTTTCATAATCTCATTACAGCCATGCATGCTGTCATGCCACTTTTAAGCCATCAACCTCTTGCAATTGAAATGATTGATCATCAAATTATTGATGCAGGAAGACGATCTCCCCCGCTTAAAAATAAGCTTGAGTGGCTCAGAACAGATGCCAAAATCCTTATTTTTGTTGAATTTGATGCCCAAACTCTAGAAGAACTCAATCAAAAGCTGAAGCAATTCCAAGACGATATTTTGACACGCTCAATTTGTGATCATTTGCATATTTTAACAAATGCCAGCCAAATCGCGCATGTTTGGGAAATGCGTAAAGCAGGACTTGGCTTACTTTTATCTAAGCGCTCCTATAGTCGTGCCATTGCCTTCATAGAAGATGTCGCCGTTCCCCCCGAAAATTTAGCCTCTTTTATGCAAAAACTCACCACCTATCTGCAAAGCCAAGGAAAAGAAGCTGGCATTTACGGACATGTGGGAGCCGGATGCATGCATGTCAGACCTTATATGGACCTTCGAAATCCCAAAGAACTGCAAAAAATGCAGCAAATCATGGATGCCGTCTCTTCATTAGTTCTAGAAGAAGGTGGTTCTATGAGTGGAGAGCATGGCGATGGTCGTGTCAGATCATGGTTGCATGAAAAAATGTTTGGAGAAAAAATTGTGCATGCCTTTCAAGAGCTGAAAACAGCCTTTGATCCCGATTTGCGGATGAACCCAGGCAAAATTGTTTTTCCGACACCCTTTCTAGAAGACCTCCGTCAAGGCCCTCAAATGCAACCATCCATAGTCTCTCCGTTTCTCGACTTCACCAGAGAAGGGGGATTTGATTTGTCTGTTGATTTATGCAATGGGAATGGACGCTGTCGCAAAGGCGAAGGTACGATGTGTCCATCCTTTCAAGCCACTCAAGACGAATACGATACTACACGGGCTCGTGCACAGGCTTTACGCGCGCTTATTCGCGGAGATCTTGCCAATTCAACACCCTCCAATGCGGAAGTTCATGCTGTTTTAGATCTGTGCCTAGAGTGTAAAGGATGCAAAACAGAATGCCCCTCACAGGTCGATATGGCTAAAATGAAAGCCGAGATGACTTATCAGTATCAGCAAAAACATGGAATTCCTCTACGAAGCCGCCTTTTCGGTCAAATTGGTCGAGTCAATTGGCTGCTTTCCCACATGCCAACGTTTTTTAATTGGCTCCTCGCCAAGCAATGGTTTAAAAACTTGCAAACTTGGGGAGGCATTGCTTTTGAGCGTTCTCTACCACCCTTGAATACAATCCGCTTTTCTACTTGGTTTAAAAAATATACTCAACCGACCGGCTTGGACAAACAAGTCGTACTTTTTAATGACACCTTCACAGAATTCAATGAATTAAATATTGGCCAATCCGCGGTTAAGGTATTAAATGCCTTGGGATATTTTGTCATTTTGCCAGCATGGCAATGTTGTGGAAGACCTTTGATTTCTAAAGGAATGCTAGTTCAAGCGCGTGAAAAAGCGGATGCTTTGATTCAAAGTTTATCTCCTCTTGCTGAAAAAGACCTTTTCATTATTGGATTAGAACCTAGCTGCATCTTAACGATTCAAGATGACTTTCAGGATTTAACACAACAAGCCCAAGATCAAATCAAAAAGATTAAGGGATTATGCCTCACATTTGATGAATTCATCAGCAAACATCTTGAAAAAGAGGCCTTTCCGACCAAAACTTCGACAGAAACCCCACTTAAGCTCCATGTACATTGTCACCAAAAAGCTTTAGTTGGAACATCTCCAAGCTTGGCTATCTTGAAATCCCTTCCAAATCATCAAGTAGAACTTATTCAAGCAGGATGCTGTGGCATGGCAGGCTCATTTGGCTATGAGAAAGAACATTATGGCATTTCGATGAAGATCGGAGAACTGCATTTGTTTCCCGCTATTCGACAAGCTCCAGAAGACACAAAAATCATTGCTAATGGGATGTCTTGCCGTGCGCAAATTAAGCAGGGCACAAACAAAAAAGCGCAGCATTTGGCTGAATTTTTAGCAGACATTTTGAACGTTTGATTCAGCAAAAAGACCTCTGATCTCGTCTTTTAACTCATTCAGTGCAATTAAAAAACATAAGTTTACTTTTATGAAAATGAATAAAATTATATTATCAAATAATTTTACGATTTTGTTAAAAATAAACTATAATAAATTATGTCATTAATAATAAATTGTCATCACCATATGCCAATTGCAGATGAGCCCATTGGCATAGATGCAACTGATATATTTCCACATGAACTTACTCTTAAAGTTTTTTCTTATTTAAGTCTTGCAAACCTTGGAAAAAGCTGTCTTGTAAGCAAAAAATGGCATCTATTAGCAAGCGATCACATTTTGTGGAAGTACGCTATTTATAAAGAATTAGCTTTTGGTGACGATAAATGGAGACAATTCCTTGGAAAAGATGTGATAAAAGACGAAAAACATCGAGAAGATTTTGTATCTTTACCCGTGAATGAAATTATTAAAGACTATCGAAGGTTCAAAAGCATATTTCCAGAAAAAAATGTGAAGGATGGTCTTATGCTTATTAGGCTCCCTAAAACGCTTAATGGACAGCTCACTTTAAAAAGTCTTGGAGAACTAGCAAAACGCTATTTTCCAAATACCAAGACAGGTTACGGATACCTTAACATCCACATGGATAAACTGGGAGATAAGTCGATCAACCAATCTTGTTGGGTTCTTATGACACAAGACGCTCTACCTGGAAGTAAAGGAGTAAACAACACCAAGCAAAACGAGATTATGGCAGATCCTACTGAAACTCTAATTGGTTTTGAACTTCCAGGAACACTAGAAGCTACCACTTGTATTTTGGCACAATACTTTGGTTTTAAAATACGCTTATTTAGCAATAAGCCACGGACCTATATACACTGTAAAGATATTGTAAAAGGCTTTCAGGTGATTCATGAAGACAAGCAAGTCTTCACAATTGGAGGTTATCAAGTGGCCGTTGGGAATTTCCACGAAAACGGCCTCTGCATCGACATCTTCGACGCCCTAAAGAATGAGGTCATTGGCATTGCTGCTCTAAAGTCTTATGCGATCAAAGGTGCCATTCTCCCTTAATAGCATAAACGCGATGACACTTGTACACGGGAGCCAAAATCCACCCTCTTTTCAAGAAAATATCAGCTTTCCAACAAGCGACTGCTAATTCAATTTTTGCTGCTGCACTTGATTGTGGGTTAATTTTTCATATCAACTAAATCATCTGGGCCACCATTTCATGATTTACCAATTATCCGTCAGAATTATACCTATGTTAAATAAGAGGCCATTTTTCACGTTGCGCTTACAACTTATAAAAAAACATTGACCCATATTTTCAATTTTAATATAACCCCTCTGTTTTATTCATTTTTATTTTGAAGAGGGTGACATGAGATCTTTTCTAAATCTACTAGCCAGCCTAAT